>NZ_JAYGHR010000086.1:0-61389 GCF_034932365.1 Limnoraphis robusta BA-68 BA1
GTGCTATAATTGCTTTAATGATAATCACATTCCAGTACCGAATTAAACCCACTCCCGAACAGGTTGCCACAATGGAAACCTGGAGCGAGTTACTGCGTCGGCACTGGAATTTTGCTTTATCGCAACGCTTAGACTGGCTAAATCGTACAAGGTGTCAGGTTGACCGATGCTCCATCATTTCCGAACCAATCGGAGACATATCAGAGCGAATAGATTATTACTTTCAGCAATCAGCCCTCAAGGAAACCAAAAAGCTGTTTCCTGAATATGCTGCCATCTATTCTGAAGTTCAGCAGATGAATCTTGCTAGGCTAGATACCGCATGGAAGAGGTGGCTGATTCCCGACAAAACGGGCAAAAGGGGAGGTCGGCCAAAATTCAAGAAGCGAGGAGAACAACCAAGCTTCAGTTTTTCTAGAGTCAATCACCCTAAAGCAGTTTGTTTTCTGGAAGGCAATATTCTTCGGATTCCTAAAATTGGTCGGATTCCCATTATCCTCCATCGACCGATTCCTGATGAATTTACCTTAAAAACAGCAACCATCTGTTTCAAGGCAGATGGTTATTATGTATCAATTTCGGCTGTTGACTCAACAATTCCAGAAGCCAAGCCACTGGACGAAGTGAAATCAGCTGTTGGAGTCGATTTGGGTCTTAAAGAGTTTTTGGCAACAAGCACGGGTGAATTTGTGCCAGTGCCTCAGATTTATCGCAAGGCGCAGAAACACTTAGCCCGTCAACAGAGAGCGTTAACAAGGAAAAAAGACGGCTCGAAAAACCGTACTAAAGCCAAAGTCCGCGTGGCGAAGATTCATCAAAGAATCGCTCGTCATCGGGAAAAGTTTCATTATCAAATTGCCCATTTGTTATGCCGTAAATATGATTTGATAGCAGTAGAAGACTTGAATATTCGTGGTTTAGCTCGAACAAGATTAGCTAAATCTATCTACGATGTGAGCTGGGGAAGATTCATTGCCATCCTGGAATCAGTGGTAGTTAAATACGGAGTCCATTTGGTCAAGGTGAATCCTCACAATACCTCGCAAAATTGTTCAAGTTGTGGAATGAAAGTTCCGAAGACTTTATCGGTTCGTCTTCATCAATGCCCTCAATGCAATCGGTCGATGGATAGAGACGAAAACGCCGCGATTAACATTTTGTTAAAAGCATTAAACGCCGTGGGTCTCACGGTGTCAGCCTGTGGAGCCTTAGATAATAGTCGGGCTACGAAGCAGGAACTTCTAAGAGCGACCTTAGAAGCTCACGTCACAGCGCTTCGCTTGACGTGAGAGTGTCACATATACTTGTATTGATGGAAAGCCTAAGGAGCGACAAGAGGTTCTATGAATAAAATCGATCCCCTAGAATATCCGGATGACCAACACGTTCGACTGTTTGTATATTTGGTTCCTGTGATTGGTGTATTCCCTGCACTTTGGAGTTTATATCGCCGTCAGGGAACACCGCAACATCTCCGCACCAGTCGGTTAGCTGTGACCTTGGCTCTGGGCTGGCTACTCGGACATTTGGCATTGGAGGCTGGCTCTAGTGCGGTGGAAATTTGGAGCCTGCCTCTATTGCTCGGTAGTAGCGTGTTGACCACAAGTTATTTTATAGTCTGTTTTGGGTTAATGATTCGCCTTTGGCAACGTCAGCCCCTATGGTTGCCAGGAATGAGTCAACTGGCGGAACGGTTGCTTGGCAAACATCTTTCTTAAGTCTGGAGACAGTTTTTCCCGGTTTTCAGATCTGATCAAAACTACTCTTTTTTTTGTAAAAACCTTATCTTGCGTGTGAGGAAGCCTGTGTCTGCTCGTAGAAATCATAACCATTTATTGCGCCAACATCGAACTGCTCAACCTGTTCTCAAGAAATTCACCCAATCAGGCCCCGGAAGATGGCTAGGATTGGCTTTAGGCTTAACGGGAGTTGCCACAATCTCTGCAACCGCAGGCGCATTACTCGCCGTTTCCCTGTCAACCACGCCGTTGATGCAGCAAAAGCTGACACCGGAAGAGGCGGCTGTGTTTTCTAAGGGTCAAATGGCTCGGGGAAATTTGCGTTTTCCTGAGTTAACTCGTCCCGTTAATATTCTGGTTTTAGGGATTAAGGTTCTCACGTCTGACTTGGAAGATGAATCACAGGAAGATTTGGGATATCACGCCGTTGTAGATTCGTTTAAAGGGTTATCGGATACGATGCTGTTGCTGAGGTTTGACCCGGCAGAAAAGAAGCTGAAAGTTTTGTCTGTTCCCCGTGATACTCGTACCTATGTTGAGGGAATAGGGATGACTAAAATTAATGATGCGAACTATTCTGGCGGCCCTGCTTTGAGTGCAAAAGCAACGAGTGAACTGTTAGGTGGGGTGGGTATTGATCGCTATGTTCGGGTGAATGTTCTCGGTGTTGAAAAATTGATTGATGCTTTGGGAGGTGTAAATGTTTATGTTCCCAAGGATATGAAATATAGCGATGATAGCCAACATTTATATATCAATTTGGAACAGGGTCAACATCACCTTAATGGCGCTCAAGTGTTGCAATTTTTGAGATTTCGTCAGGATAGTTTAGGCGATATTGGGCGGGTTCAGCGACAGCAAATGTTGATGCGAGCTTTCATGGAACAGGCGTTAAATGTGGGGACGATTTCCCGACTTCCGAAGCTCGTTTCGATTATTCAGTCTCATATCGATACGAATTTAAGCTTAGAGGAATTAGTGGCGTTGGTGAATTTTGCCAGTCACGTCAAGCCCGAAGATATTGAGATGTTGATGGTTCCGGGGAAATTTAGCGATCCCGAAGATTATAAAGCCAGTTATTGGCTACCAGACTACAGCCGCTTAGATGCAATTTTGGCTAAACATTTTGATTTTGGCTATGATTCTTGGCGCTTTGAAAATGTTGATAGCCGAGATTTGAGAATTGCGATTCAAGATAGCACAGATGATTGGGCTGCGGTTGATGGTTTTGTGGTGGAACTTAACGAAGACGGATTCTGGAATGTTAAGGTTGCTAAACCCTGGACTCAGCCTTTAGATGTGACTCGAATTGTTGCTCAAGATGGCGATACTCAGAGTGCAGAAGCGATTCAACGGGCTTTAGGATTTGGACAAGTGGTGGTTGAAAGTACCGGATTTTTAGAGTCTGATGTGACGATTCAGTTGGGGCGAGATTGGCTGGAAAAATACGAGAAAAAACAGCAATTAAACCCAAGGGAAACGGAAACGGAAACGGAAACGGAAGCCAACGATGATTTAAAGGAGTTGAGGATTAGAAACTCTAACTAAATTGCTTGATTGGGGTGCATCAGACTCACCAAAAAAAAGAAAAAGCATTTTTGAGTTATTTGGGATGGATATCGAACTTATCCTGACTCAATTCAAGCCCTAAAAAAGATAAAGTTTTGGCCTTTCTTTTTGTTTTTAAGTTGGTTAATATATCAATTCATCTTGATGGAGTCAGAAAACTTCTAAACATCGTATTCCGTCTCTAGTCTCCTCTGTGATCTACTGAAGTGCATGGATTTACTTGTTACCCTAATTTTATCTTTTATCTTGTTAGTTTTTAGTACCCTCAAAGGGTACTTTATTTTTTATTCCTTATTGGCTTCTACACTGCTTTGGATCGCTGTTCTGCTGAGGCGAGGCTTTTTACTTAAAGACTTAATGCAAATGGCTTTTTCAGGTGCGAAGAAGTCTTTTTCTGTTGTCATCATTTTACTTTTAATTGGCGCCGTGACTTCGACTTGGATGACAGCCGGAACAGTGCCAAGTTTAGTTTATTATGGCATTCAAATCATTAACCCTAACTATTTTATCCTATTAGCGTTCCTGTTAACAAGTTTGGTTTCTCTCTTAATTGGGACTTCCTTTGGAACCGTGGGAACGATTGGTATTGCTTTAATGATTATGGCGAGTAACAGTGCGGTAAATTCAAATTTAGTGGCGGGAGCGATTCTTTCTGGGGCTTATTTTGGCGATCGCTGTTCTCCGATGTCATCGAGTGCGAATTTAATCGCGAGTCTGACTCAAACTCAACTTTATACTAATATTAAAAATATGATTAAAACGGGATTAATTCCCTTTATTGTCACAAGTTTTATCTATTTAATATTATCACAATTGTATCCCATCTCAATCACAAATACAATTTTGCACTCAGAACTTCTTCAAACTTTCAATCCTCAGCCGCTTTTATTATTACCTGCGCTAGTCATCTTTATCTTAGCAGTTTTTCAAGTAGAAGTCAAAATTTCCATGATCATTAGTATCGGAATTGCGAGTGTGATTGCTATATTTTATCAACAATACAGTCTTCTGGAATTATTGGATTTTACCTTGAGGGGATTTTATCTGAATGAACCTTCTCCGTTACAATCAATTTTAATTGGAGGCGGAATGATTGCCATGTCAAAAGTCGTTTTAATTGTGATTGTCTCGACAGCTTTAGCCGGAATATTAGCCGAAACTCATATTTTAAACTTCATTGAACTGTTTTTAAACAAAGCCAAATCTCAACGACAATTATTTTTAGCGACAATGTTCATCGGAACTGTTTCAGCCGCCTATGGTTGTACACAAACCATCGCTATTTTACTCACCCAACAACTCGTACAAAAAAGATATCAAAGCTTAAAACTCAATAATAATCAATTAGCTGTTGATCTGGAAAATACCGTTGTCGTGATCTCTCCTTTAATTCCTTGGAATATTGCGGGGTTAGTTCCAGTAACGCTATTGATGAGTGATTTTAGCTGTCTTCCCTATGCGTTTTATTTGTATTTAATTCCTCTGTTTAATTTAATCCATAAACCGAGGGACGTAAAGCTTGAGTAGGAAAGAGTTTTTGCAGTTTATTTTGACGTTCTGCTGGGGTTTCTTCCGCCCAATTCCAGAGACTTTCATAGAAGAAAAAAGAGACTCCGGCTAATTGGTGTTGACGAGTTTCTTGCACTTGTTTTTCTATTGTGTTTATGGGTGTTGGACGATTTTTTAAGCCGCTTAAAATTCCCACAGCAAAGGGAATATGATTTTTGGCGAGTTCTACTTCTGTGCGTTCTAACTCGGTGATAAACCGTTCTAAATCAGGACGATAAACTTGTAAAACAATTTCTTCGATCCAACCCTTTCTTTCCCAAGTAAACCAATCTTGCAAATAAGCAGGTAAAGCAAAATGAAGCGGATTAGGAGAAAGGGAAATGATACAATCTTGATCAATAGCTTTAACGGTTTCAAATACCCGTTTCACAAATTGGTTAATTTTATCGGCTCGCCACCGCACCCAGTAAGTTTCAAAAAAATCCTCTGAGGGTGATTTTCCTTGATGTTCGGCTTGATAAAGATTCACGGTATATTCATCATAACCCAATTCAGAGGGTAAACCAAAATGGTCATCAAATTGAATCCCGTCTATCTTATAGTTTGTGACAATTTCCGCAATTAAATCGAGGATAAATTGTTGGACTTCAGGATGAAAAGGATTCAGCCAAACTCGTTCGTCATTTCCCTCTTTTTTAATCAATGTTCCATCCAAACGACGAGTCAGCCAGTCGGGATGTTGTTGGGCTAAATCTGAGTTAGCAGGTGCCATAAATCCAAACTCAAACCAAGGAATAACGCTTAATCCTTTTTGATGTCCTTGGGTGACTAATTCTTGTAAAACATCTCGTCTTTGTAAGCCGGGTGTGGGATCGAGAGATTGTCCGAAATATTGTTGAGCGACTGCACTGGGATAGAGGGTATAACCGCCTTGCCAAACTGTTGGATAGATGGTGTTAAAATTGAGGGTTTTTAAGCGATTTAAGGCTTCTGTAACTCCCCGTCTAGAAAATAAAACATCGCTATCAATATTGGTGAGCCAAACTCCGCGAATTTCCCTGACTGGGGGAGGAATTGTTAAAGCGGGTTTGAGGGTAAATAGAACGAAACACAAGCTAAAAATAAAGGTGAGAAAGTGAGGAATGATTCGCGTTTGTTTAAAGCCTTTGAGCATAATTTAAAATGGTCGCTAGATGATGCTAGTGTTAACCCATGTTATAACAGCAAATAAAATAATAGCATGACTTTCCCGCGAATTTTTTGAATCAGAGGACGGCGTTTCCATTCTTGATAACTAATGCAGTGACTTTCACGAAAACCATTTGAAAGAAAGTTTTCAACATTTTGACATAAAAAAGGTTGTGCAGTGGAGACATTTAACTCATCATTACTCCAAAAACTACGCGGATCAAAGTTGGCGCTTCCCATACTTACCCAACTGTCATCAATTAACACGGTTTTCCCGTGCATCATACTGGGTTGATATTCATAAATCTCTATTCCTTCCTGGAGTAATTTTTTATAAAGTTCCCGAGCTGAATAATGAACAAAGGGTTTATCTGTTTTTGAACCCATCGTTAAAATTCGCACATCTACCCCTCGATGTTTGGCATCAATAAGCAAGTTTTGGATATTAGAAAAAGGCAAAAAATAAGGGCTAGCAATCCAAATTCGACTTTGAGCCGACATCACTAACATTTGGTAAAGAGCGCGAATAGAAGAATCTCGATAAGACGGATCTTCACCGGAAGTTATTAATACCGTTGGTAGAGAGGTTTGTAATGTTTGATTTGAACTTTGAGTTAAAGGATTTTTACCCAGATCAATTGTTGTTCCTGAGTCGAGCCAATGCTGAATAAAAAGACCATGCAAACGTTCAACAACTGGTCCTTCAAATTGAGCTTCAAAATCAAACCAAGGCGCTCGATCTCCTTGTTCGGGAATACCATCCCAATAGTCAGAAATTCCGGCGCCGCCAATCAAAGCAATTTGATCATCAATTAAGAGTAATTTGCGGTGACTACGTTTGAGATAATCGTAAGGTGAGCGCAAACTAAAGGGATTAAAAAAGCGAACTTCTACCCCACTGAGTTCTAAATTTTTCCAGTATCGTTCAGGAACAGATTTGGCACCATAACTATCAACAACAACTTGTACTGTTACCCCAGCGTTTGCTTTTTCAATCAGTGCTGTTGCAAAAGCATCTGCTCGTTCGCCTGGAGTCATAATATAGGTTTCAAACAGAATTCGATGTTGGGCGCAACGAATTGCATTTAAACGAGCGGGTTGAATTTCATCAGCTTTTACCCAAAATTTTGTCGCCTCAGCGCTGCTGATAAAAGAATCTGATAAACTCGCAACCGTCGGGGAAAAATCAGGAGCAGTTGGGGAAGGAAAGTTAAAGATTTTGTAGTGAATTCGTCGGCGAAATACACCTTGAACATACAAAACAATCAGGATTACAACGGTGATGCTAACCCCAATCAACAGAATTACACTCAACCAGTTATCAAACGGTAGCATTTAAGGACATTAATGAGTTGATGGTTGTCAATCAGTAGTCACTAGAAAGCTAGACATCTTATAAAACTTAGAGAATATTTTTCTCAAAATCATCACACACGGATTAAATTCGTCCGAGGGTTATAACCCGAGGGAATGGTAATAGTTTTATTGACTCTATCCTGTGACTATTAATTTTCAATGATATCACTAATCTCATCCATTATCTTTATAATAGCGCCGATTTTACGAGCCGCTTCTCTATAAGTAGAAGCAATTATTTTTCTTGGGGAGTTATCCGATCAGAATCGAGCGAGGTACACCAAGATCTAACCCAAGAGTGATGTAGTGGTTTTCTATATATTAGATAATCAAAGGATGAGCAAGATTTTTGAGGAGTAGAAAAGTACAAAACTTTTCTGAATCGATAGAAGCAAATTTTAAAATCCAGGGCTGTTAGTAGATGATTAATAAAAGGAACGCTTGCTCCGTTTCTAGATTTATTTTGTTTATAACATCCAAAGAAAGAGGCTAATTTTAAGGAATTTTTATCAAATTAAAACCATTTAAAACAATGGGAGAAAAAAGAAATGTCACAGGCTAAAGTCGGTAGTCAAGTCAAAGTAAACTACGTTGGCAAACTTGAAAATGGTGATGTATTGAGTTCTTCAACGAATAACGAAACTTTAGAGTTTTGTGTAGGAGAAGGAGAGGTGGTCTCTAACTTAGAACAGGCAATTGTGGGTATGACTCCGGGAGAATCGAAAACAATAAATATTCCCGCAAAACAAGCTTATAATTCTTCTGATCGAGAATCAACTCTTGTTTTTGATCGGCAAAGTTTGCCCGCCGATATATCAATTGAAGTCGGTCAACAAGTTTATGTTCGTGTGCCGAATGTTCATGCCTCAATCCCCGCTATAATTATGGAGATTTCGGAATCAAATATAGTCCTGTCTGTTGTTAATTCTTCTTTTGGAGATGAGAACCTAATTTTTGACATTGAACTGGTTGAGGTGGATTAATTATTAAAGTTCACAAAGACTAAGGAGTCTGAATTCAACTCCACTCTAGAGACGTGTTGCGGCACGTCTCTTTTGGCTAGATTCTATCAAAAATTATTTACAATAAACTGGGAGGATCAAGAACAGTAACCTGCACTAAAGGCGTGACGTTATATCCGGCTTCATTCACATAATTTTGAATCTCACGGGTGAGACGTTCACTAATTTGATCTTTGGAGATTGTTACACCTGTATCTCGTTGTACATACAGGACACAAAGTAATGTATCTTGTGCTTCAATATTTGAGCGTGTAAAGCGAACATTAGCTTCAACAAGTTTCACTAACGGATTATCTTTAACGACTTGTTGAATATCTGCCGTAGCCCGTTGAGCGCGACTGGAACGTTCAAAAGCGGGTGAATTGATAAATTGCCAATTGAGCAATCCAATTAATGCTAAAGTTGTCACTCCTAAAGTAATCGGAAATACCCATTGTTTGCCGCGATTGTAACGCGCTCCTTTCGGCGATAAACCTCCATAAAAACGAAACAAAAGTGCTGCCGATAAATTAATCCCAACCAGTTGCAATAGGACTAAAAAAACACTGCCGATAAAAATATCCATTCTTCCGAGAGACAGTGCCATACCTGCCGTCCCCGCAGGCGGAGCGAGAGAAGCAGCTACGAGCATTCCAGTCGCCGCTCCTGATACTAAACTACTGCGTTCTGACTGCATTAAATTAATCGCTCCTGCCGCTCCTGCTGTTATCGGAAGTAAAACGGCTACGGCGGAGATTTGGCTGTTACTCAGCATCAAGCTCGTGGGGATTTCTTGACGGAGAATTAAACTCAAAATTGCTGCTACTAAAACCGTGACAATAATTGCTACAAAATAACGCAATAAACTCCGCCATAGTAATTTTAAATCCCCTCGGGAAGTGGCGATGGCAACATTCATTGCTGGCCCGGCAAAAGGAGCAATTAACATCGCGGCAACCAGCAAATAATTAGTATTCGTAAATAAACCAATCCAAACCACAACTCCGGCGAGTCCTGCATAACCTAAAAATCCTCGCCAAGAGCCTACACTTTGTAAGCCTCCGAGGAAGATTTCAATGGGACTGCGTTCTTGTACTTCTTTGATTTGTTCAGCAGCTTCGGAAGCGGGAGGATGGAGAGCAATGATACCATGAGGAATCAAAGTAACCTCTAAATTGGGAATATTATCTAACTGGTTTAGCAGACTTTCAACTTGTTTATTTGAGACGTGAATTAACACTAATTCTTGTGACTCTTGGTCATCAATCACGGCGAACCGAGCTAAGTTAATCCCTTGATGAGCTTCAGCAATACTAAGAACTTTTTTTCCTTGACCGTTTGGTACTTTAACCCATAACTGACGCATTTTTTAAACCTTTTATTTACCCTGACTTTTCTTGGAGATTACTTAGGTTTAGCAATCTCCAATTTTGTGTTTTTAGATGATTAGTATTTTTTCAAATCACTAACAGCAGGAGCTTGAATCACTTCTCCTTCACAGTTATAACGAGCGCCGTGACAAGGACAATCCCAACTTTTTTCGGCCGGATTCCAAGAGACAATACATCCTAAATGGGTACACACAGCCGACACTTTATGTAAGGTGCCGGACTCATCTCGATAAGCGGCTATTTTATCACCATTTTCGGTAACAACTTGACCTTCACCGATGCCAACTTTTTCAGGAGAATCTAACAGACCTTTTAAGCGATCGCCAACCCAATGTATACCGACATCAAGATTTTGTTTAATCGATTCTTGAGTCACAAATGGTGTCGGACGAGTCGCATCATAAAGGTTCGCCCAAGGGTTTTCTTTACCTAAAATGAGGTCAGATAATATCATTGCTGAGATCATTGATTTGCTCATTCCCCACAGACTAAAACCTGTTGCGACATAGGTATGATTATTGAAGGGAGTTAGCTTGCCAATATAAGGCAATTTATCAAAAGATACCATATCCTGAGTTGACCATCGATAGGCAATTTCTTCGACTCCAAAGGTAGAATTAGCATAATCAGCTAGTTGTTTGTACAGGATTTCTGTATCCTCAGCTTCGCCAACTTTATGTCCTTTTCCACCAATAATCAGCAGTGTTTTTCCGTCGTGGGGAGTAGTCCGAATCGATTGATAATCTTGACCAGAACCGATAAACATTCCTCCCGGATCTTGGGCTGGATCAATCCAAGCTCCGATTAAATAAGAGCGTTTAGGATAGGATTTAGCAAAGAATAATCCTTGATCTAAAATCGGTAAATTTGTGGCAACAATGACATCTTGAGCAGTGACAATATAGCCATTTTCTGTGATGACTTTACAGGGGTTTTCTCCTTCAACTGTTTTAACCCGAGTTTGTTCAAAAATGTAGCTTCCTTCACCCTGTATCGTTTTAGCTAAATGTAGAACGTATTTCCGGGGATGAAATTGAGCTTGATTGGAAAATTTTACAGATCCGGCTATCTCAAAGGGTAAGTCTGTTTCCTTAACAAAAGAAGCGGGTAGTCCGAGTTGAACTGCGGCTTCTAATTCATCTTTAATTTTATCTAAGTTTTCAATAGAAGATGCGAAGGTATAAGCGTCTTTACGTTCAAAGTCACAGTCGATTTGTTCACTTTGAATAATCCTTGCATATTGTTCAATTGCGGCTTGATTAGATTCGCCATATAAACGCGCTTTTTGTTCACCTATCTGCTTAATTAAGTCTGCATAAATAAGCTGGTGTAATGAGGTTATTTTAGCTGTTGTATGTCCCGACACGCCAGCCGCCACTTCTTCGGCTTCTAAAATAGCAACAGTTTTTCCCGCTTGTTTGAGTAACTTCGCAGCGTTAATTCCGACTAAACCTCCCCCAACAATTGCAACATCTACGGAGATATTTTGAGAGAGGGAAGGAAAGTTAGAGGCTGATGTGAAATCGAGCCAAAATGATTGAGATTTTTTAGGTAAATGTTGAATCATAATTTCATATTTTCTAACTAAAAGATCCGGGAAAAATCCCGGATCTTGGTCAATTAATTGATTTAGGCATTGACGACAACACCGCCATTCGGATGAAGAACTTGTCCCGCCATATATGAGGAATCTTCAGAGGCTAAAAAGACAAAACAGGGAGCAACTTCTTTAGGCTGACCCGGACGTTTCATCGGGACTTGCTTGCCAAAATTACTCACATCATCGCCACCAAAAGCATCAGGAATAAAAGGTGTCCAAATGGGGCCTGGAGCAACACCATTAACCCGAATGCCTTTCTCAATTAAAGGTTGAGAAAGGGAGCGAGTAAAGGCTAAAATCGCCCCTTTTGTGCTAGAATAGCTTAACAAAGAAGCATTACCCTTATAAGCATTAATTGAAGTGGTGTTGATGATCGTGCTACCCTCTTTTAAGTGAGGCATAGCTGCTTTCGTGAAGTAAAACATTGAGAAAATATTAGTCGCAAAAATACTACCCAGTCGAGCTGAGTCAATCTCCTCAATGCTCGGTTCATAATATTGTTCAGCAGCATTGTTAACGAGAATATCGAGCTTACCGAACTCATCAACGGTTTTTTTAACAGCTTCCTGACAAAAGCTTTCGTTACGAATATCACCTTCGATTAATAAACAACGCCGACCCTGAGCTTCAACGGCTTTTTTCGTTTCTTGAGCGTCGTTAGTTTCATTTAAGTAAACAATAGCAACATCAGCACCTTCTTTTGCATAATACACTGCAACCGAACGGCCAATACCACTATCGCCACCTGTAATTAAAGCAACTTTATCTTGCAGTTTACCACTGCCTTTATAATTCGGATCGTCGTATTCAGGTTTAGGAGTCATTTCTGACTCTAATCCGGGTTTTCTTTCTTGATGTTGTGCGGGAATTTGATCAGGTGTAATTGTCATGGTTAACTCCTAAAATCTTAGAGGGTTAAGTCAGATTACTGTGGCGAAGTCTGAAAAGATTATACAATAGAAAAAGCCGGAAATTAGCACAATATTAGATGTTTTTCCGGCTTGCCGATCCAGATAGCACTCTTGAAATTCGTTGAAATTTGCTGTTTTTTTCCGAGATTTTAGATTATTTTAACAGCATCAAAAACTCCGTCTCGGGTTTTTCAGTTCGAGATTATTTCATTTGAGTTTGCAAGCGTTTCTTCGCTTCTTTAAACTCAGTTGCCATCTGCTCACGTTGACTATCATTCATGTTCTTCCGAATTGCCGCAAACATGGTGCTTTCTTCTTGACGAGTATGATCGCCAACCATATCTTTAACACGCTTTAACAGATGTGGGAAAGCTTCGGCGGTGGGTTCGCTGTTTTTCATTTCATTGAGAACTTTTTCGAGTTCAGCTTGTTCGTCGTAAAGTTCTTGAGTATCGGCTTCACCGTAGAAGGAACGAACACGGGGATAAACAACTTCTTCTTCCGCTTTAGCGTGAGCAGTTAGGTCTTTGTAAAGCTGTCCAAAATACTCCTGAATTTTATTGGGATCTTTGCTCTTTTCAATTTCACGAATCAGTGTTTTTGTCTTTTGATGATCCATGAAAATCAAGGTCAAAATATCCATATCAGAAGCATCAGAAGCTTGAGTTGCTGCACTTCCTAATACACCTGTCATGGCGGCTAATGCGTCTTGAATTTGCGCCCAAAAGCCATCATCGGGTTCTTGACCCGTGAGTTCACGAGTACCCACATATTCTAGAATGCCTTTTAATTGCTCTTGATGAGCGCGATTTTCAAAGTTTACTGCATTTAAAGGTGCGAGAGCTTCCTGCACATCAGCACCAACAACTTGTGCTGCTTTATGAACGATTAAACCCGACAGAACTTGACCATGCTTGAGCAGTTCATGTTGAGCCATTTTTTCATACAAATTCAACTCAGAACCTTGCATCATTTCTTGTGCGTGGTTCACCATTTTTTGAACTGTTTCTTTCGGTTCAGCAGGATTCCCGTACTGAGTAATTACTGTTTCAATGATGCCCAAGTTTTTCTCGTCATCTTCGAGCATATCCTGCAAACGACTGCGAATATCATTATCGCTGCATTCTTGAATAAATTGACGCTCATTCGCCACAATTAAATTTTGAATTTCTCGCATACTTGCTAGCTTTTCAGCAAGTGTAGCTCGTTTGGCATCGGTTAATGTGATAGGCATCGTTTTCTCTCTCTCTTACACAGGATTTGTAAAACCTGTCTTCTATAGTTACGCAGCTTGAGAAGAGATTCATCTTCCTTTTGATATAAGTTGGAAAATCTCTGGATGATTAGGTAGTGATTACTGGAATACGAAAATCAAAAAACCAATCTCTTATTTTACCAACCTTTCTATAGAATTGCGATCAGTCTAAGGGTATTACTATCGATTAATGACTTTAATTACAGCAAATATTATTCTTCAGGACGCCCCCCTTGCGTCCCTCAAATACTCCGACTTTAAAGAGTTAAAAAATCCGCTAACTCATTAATGATCTTCCGCCGAATCTGGATCAAGTTGCCATCGTTTTTCGTCTCGTTCATCTAGCTTTGATTTAACTTCTAGAGGTTCACCATCGGGTATATCAATTCCCGCCGCATCGGCAATACTTTCTGTATCGTGACCTTCAGGAACTGCATCCTTCGTCTCTGCTACAGGTGTATCTGGAATAACTTTTGTTTGATATTCAGGCTGATTTTGAGCGGGAAAATTTGGGGAAGATTCGGTTGCCATTATTAACTCCTTTATATCAACTCATCATTTGCATCTTGAATAAAAAGCCCCTGATTTTCTGACTTCAATTCACAGTTTAGGTGAAAGCACAGAAAAACAGGGGTTAAACCACCAACCAGATCAATACTCACTTATTAATTCACTCTCTTTAAATACTTTTACTAGACCTTCTTAGTTTATCTAGTGCTGATCTATCCTACTTCTACCGCCGGATAGATTCATTCACCCTATCTTCAGAGATACAGTTATAGTTGTGAAGCTTGTTGGCTCAATTGAGTTTGATAGTTTTCCTCTATTTCATTCAGGTTTAAGTCAAATTGATCAGCAATTGCCTCTAAAACTTTCCGTTCTTTGGCTGTAATCACACCATCAGCTTGAGCAATTCGATAGCATTGCATCAAGGTAGAAGGAGCAAAATCAGGATGGAGTTGCTGCAATAAACTTTCTAATGACTGATGATTTTTTAGGTGATTTTCGATAGTATCAGCCGTTTGTGAGTTGAAATTTCCCTGCTGTAACAGTTCAGAGACGACATCAGACCAAGATTTTTCCGGGGAACTTGCTAAGACTGTATGAACCAGAATTTGATCCATAATTTCTTCTTGTTTGAACGCTTTTTTGAAATAGTCTTCCTGTTCTTTATAAAACTCAGTCGGCGTTAATTTTGCGCCATCGGGTTGAAGTTTGGTTTCATAAAACCGACAAGCCGCATAACCCAGTGCATACAGCATAACAGCGTTAGAAGAAGCCCCGACAAATGCACCAATACCGGGAATAACTTCGATCACACCAAATCCCACTTTTAAAGCACTAGAACCGCCCAAAGATAAGCCAAAAATTCCTAAGACTTCTCCCCGACGTTCTGGATTATTTAGATCTAAACCATAAGCGGCTGCTATTTCATAAACCATTTCCGCTTGTAGTCGAGTTGTTGTCGCTAAATCTATGGCAAAAAGTGCCGCCGCTAAAGGAGGAATAAAATTTGTAGCTAATCCAATTCCTGCACCTTGTATTGACTTGTCCACCATGATCCGGTGGGCAATTTGATCGGCAGTTTCATCGGGATATTTTTGCCGCAATTTTTTGACTTTTCCTTCGGCTTCTTCAATATTGACTTGACCCAATATTACTTTTAGCCAATCTCCGCCAAAGAATTTGGTGATGATTTTTACAACGGGATTTTCAGCGATCGCTGCCATTGTATTTCCCGTTCCTTTAATTGCTTCTTCAAAGAGTTGTTGAACTTGTATAGCGCTCGCTTGCACGACTTGGCTTGCCACACCCAAACTGCTATCAATCACCCCTTGAAAATCTATTAGTGTTTCCGAGATGCAGCTTCCTAAATCTCCATTAGAGGATGTTTCTGGTTTAGATTGAGCAGATGAAGTTTGTTTAGATTCTTCCATTGTTATTCTTCTTGAAAATTTTCTCTAACCTTTTCAGTTAATACTCTCGTCAAATTAAAAAATCGGTGATTTATGATGTTTACCTACATCCATATAATAGCACTATTGAGCAAAATAGCCCGACTCAAATAGTGCTTTTTTGTTCTGTTTTTTAGTTGGGTTAACTCACTGTCACTTGAGAAGTATCGACGCTAGCTGCACCATCGACTTTTTTGGCAACAGAAACCATTTTATTTAAAAGATCTTGACTGGGAACTTTTCCTTTGAGAACGACTGTGCTACCTGTTTGCGCTACCCAGAGTGTTTCAATATCATCAAGTTGATTATCTTGATCAAACGCATAAGCGACTCGTTTTGCCAAGCCACTTTCATCATATTCTCCATTTAAACCTACTCTTTCTGAAGGAATAGAACCACCCCCTGTTGCTGCGGGAGCTTGAGCAACTGATGTTTTTGCTGTTTTTGAGTTTTTGGCTTTCTCTTCTTCCTTTTTACCAAACAGTCTACCTAACCAACTCATATCATTGACTCCAAACTTTGGGAATACTAACGAATAGTCTATCTGAATAATTGAGATCTTGTCCTCTATCGGTTGGCTAAATTTATTCAATTTTTATCTCTCTGAAGATAGATGACTCCAGGGATGCTATTGACCTTGAGAACCCGTTGCTTCAGATTCTGGTGTTCCATTATCTGCTACATCTGATGTATTTGAATAAATCTGTTTTATATCTATAAAAACATCTGAAATTGAATGGGATGGGTGAGTTGTTAATGAGGTTAAATCTTCAGATAAAACCTCTTTTTCGGTCAAAATTGCAAGACAAATAAGGCTAAATGCCGTAGGAATTAGCAACTTAGAAAATTTCATTTTTTTCAAAATCCTGAATCTATTTAGATTAAAAAGTTGCTTGTAAAGCACCCTTTGACTCTACATATCTCTCAGAGACTTTGACTTATGCAAGTCATATTTTTAACAATTTTCTTTATAAAAAGAGTATTGATTTACAAAAAAATATCCCTTGAATATCTCCAAGACTCTTTAACTTATGCAAGTAACATATTTAACCAATTTATTCATAAAATTTTTATTGATCCCCGAAACAAGCTAGGCTTATCTGTCTTGAAAAAAAAAAGGGGCAATCTTGTGAGATTACCCCATTAAATAAATCATGTGGCACACAGAGAAACCGAGTTTCTGAGGTGTATTTGCTCTAAAATTTTCTAGGATTGTAAGTAAACCGTAACATCCTGACTTTCCAAGTTGGATGTGGCAATATCGAGCTTACCGTTATCATCGAGATCTTCAAGGATGAGTCCAACCGGTACTTCTCCAACGGTAAAACTGATGGGAGCGCTGAATGTAGCATCGCCATTATTGAGCAGAACAGAAATCAAGTTTCCTTCGCGATCGCCATCATCAAAGAACACTGAATTTCGCATCACCAGATCGGAGTCGCCATCTCCATCAATATCACCTGAAGTCATGGTACTTGGAAACTCATTGGTCTCATAAAGTACAGCCGGAGCAAAGAAGCCATTGCCACTATTTCTTAACACAGAAACGGTATCCGAACCAAAGTCAGACGTCGCCAGATCGATGCTTCCATTGCCATCAAAATCATCGGCTACAATATTTACCGGACGATCTCCGACATTGAAGGTCAACGGTAAAGTAAAGGTAATATTTCCCCGGTTGAATAGTACCGATACGGTATTCTCAACTTCGTTTGCTGTCGCCAAGTCAACATCCCCATCTCCATCTAAGTCAGCCGCAACCACATCTCGAACCCCTTCACCTGCTGGCAGAGTGACATTGCTATTATCCGTCCGGTTAAATAACACAGATAGACTGTCTCCAGTATAGAAGGGGAAGTCAAATTCTTCGGAGTTGATCAACACAACGTCGGTGTTACCATCGCTATCAATATCAGCCGTTTCGCTAATAACGGGGCGAGCGCCTGCATCAAAGGTTGATGGAGTGAATAAGTCGCCGTCACCCTCATTAAAGTAGATCGAAACTTCGTTAGTGTCTGGGTTAACAGCAATCAAATCAATGTTACCATCCCCATCAATATCACCCACATCTAAGGAAGGATCATCTCCCGCTCCAGATGAGAAGAAATCGGTTGTAAAATCAAGGGGTCGTTCAAAGGTACCATCTCCTTCATTGAACAGGATGGAGAAACCGCTATCAAAATCGTCAGTATTGGCAACAATTAATTCATCGGCACCATCATTATCGAGATCAGCATTAACCAGATCTCCAGGGACACTATTAGCAAGATAGTCGGTTCGGGTAAAGCGAGTATTACTAAAGATCTGCTCAACTCCGTTGGCATCATAAAAATCCAAACCAAAGTCGTCGAAAGTTCCATCTTCTAAACTGATGAAATCATACTCGCTACCCAGACCATTGAAACCGGAAGCAAAGCCGTTTTCAAAGTAGAACGGTGTGAAGACTTCGCCAGTGCTATCTTGATCGACGTAGGTATCTACATAAACCCAATTTAAGATGGCATCATCGGGAACTTCGCCGCTATTATCAAACACGAAGTACAAACCGTTAGAACCGGTTTCGTTGGTTAGAAAGAAGTCATCGTACAAGGTGTTGAGGTTAAAGGTGCCGGGTTCTGCGTAGGTATAACCGAAGTAGTAATCGTTATCAAAGCTTTCGCCATCGTAGAGGTAAGCAAAGTCATAACGAACTAAACCGGGTTCTTCTGGAAGTTCTGTTGTCGGCTCAAGTTCTAAAATGGCTTCACCCAAAGCCAACACATCAACTCGTTTGTATTCTTCTTCGGTATTGACAACGTTATCATCTTCGTCATCACCATCAAAGATCGTCTCACCTGTATCTTGAATTAACGTGCGGAATTCATCAAAAGTTAAACGGCGTCCGAGTGTTTCCACCGCCAGTTGTTGAGCCAGAACCGCAATTCCTGAAATATGAGCCGCCGCTTGACTGGTATCTCCCTCAGTGGTGATTCCGCCATCTGCATCGGCTCCGATGCTAAATGGCCCGGGTGCAAAGATATCAGTTAAAATGGGGTCACGTTGAGAGAAACTGGCAATGCGATCGGCGTCGGCGGTAAAGTCGATAGCACCACTATCCCAGAATGTAATATCATCAGTTTCACGATCCCAGACTGCACCAACGGACAGAGAGTTGATATCGGCTGAGGGATAGGCTACACCCGGTACACTGGCCGAGCCAAAGAAATTATTACCCGATGCGGAAACAACGATAACATCCTGAGCAACGATTTCTTCTAAAAGTTGAGAGATTCCAGAAAAATCTTCTGCAAATTCTTCGACGATACTCGGTGACGTCGGATCGTCAAGGGCTTCGAGGAGATCGGGTGTTATGGCTTCTGAAAAGTTGAAACCACCCAATGACATATTCACGCTGGCAATATTAAACTCGTCGGTATTCTCAACCACCCAGGATAACGCTTGTTCGAGAGCCGCAGGACTTGCCCCTCCTCCACCATCGGGGAACACTTTCAAGTGAATAATATTCGCTCCCGGAGCGATGCCGGGATAGAGGTTATCTTCGGAGGCGATAATACTGGAAACATGGGAACCGTGACCATTGCTATCGACTCCTCGTTTATCTCCATCGGTATCGAAGAAGTCTTGATGGTAAACAATGCGATCGGCGACGCCATCTCCATTATTGTCTGGGCCGAAGAAGGGGTGATCTAAATCGATACCCGTGTCAATAATTACAACCGAGAAGTTACTGCCATCAATTCCTTCAAAACGGGGGTCGGTTCGGAAGCTTTCTAAGTTCGGATCGGCTGGTGATGGTTCTAGATTAATTAATTGACTAGATTCGCTGCTTTGGATCTCAAATAATCCCTCATTTGAACCCGTTAGATCAATACCCGGAATGCGTGAGGTAAAGGCAACGTTGAGATCGTAATCTGTTGTTTCACCATCAAAGGATTTGACCTGAATAAAATAGGTTCCGGCTTCGATTGGTCGAGTAATTGACTCTGAAGTAATTCCGATCACTTCGGAACTGTCAATAATGGTTTGGTTGCTATCTAATAGGAATAGATCCGCATCGCTACTTAAACCGTTTAGGTCTATGGAAATATTCCCGGCTGCTCCTAATGTGAAAGTATAAATGTCTTCTAAGTCATCACCACTGAGTTGCTCGCTGTACATTAAGCCATTGGAACTAACGGCTATCTCTAAAGCGTCTTGGCTGGTATTACCCGGATCTTCGGTAACTTCTCGTTCTTCAATTTCCGTCTGGGGAGGGATTTCATTGTCATCATCGTTGATGATCTGAACTTCTTCGGGAGGGGGAAGTTCAATAGCTGGCGTTGTATCGTCTGGGATATCTGCAAAAGTGAAATTGACTGTGGTTTGAGAAACTAAACCAAACTCATCTTCTGCTTCTAGTTTGAGTGTGTAAGTTTGGTTCTCTACTAGGGTTTCTCCTAAGAAGGCTTCGATTTGCAAGGGGTCAAATTCAAAGCCTCCATCGGCTTCTAATTGATTGGTGACATCTAATAAATTATTATCAGATCCGGCTCGTAAAGCGACAATTTCATTATCATCGCTAACGGTTCCGATAATGGTTGCATCGGTGGTTATGCGATCGCTATTACTATCGCCTGTATCGTTGGCTAATTGGGCTGTAATTGTTGGGGGTGTGGGATCAAGAGTAAAGGTGACTTCTGCTAATTCTCGCGATCGCAATTCGGAGGTATCAACCGCTCGTAAAAACACAGTATAGCTGTCATCTACGAAGGAAGTATTCAATGCGGCTTCTAACTGGTTTTGAGTTAGGGTAAATGAACCATCCGCAGCAATGTTGGTTTGAATGGGAACGAATGCTTCACCAATACTCACTTCAATTTCTGCAATGCCAAAATTATCGGTGGCGGTTCCCGTTATCGTTGGATCAGAAGTAATGCCATCACTATCATTTGTTCCGGTATCATTGGCTAATTCGGCGGTAATTGTAGGTTCTATAAAATCCGTTCCAGGAGGCACTAATTCCCCAGGAGTAACATTATTATCATCGGGAGCAATTGTAAACGTTATTTCTGCGACTTCTAGCGATCGCAATCCTGAACTATCTACGGTTCGTAATTGTACGGTATAGATACCATCTGTGAAGGAAATATCTAATGCTTCTTCTAGCTGGTTTTGAGTCAGGGTAAATGAACCATCGTCGGCAATATCTGCCTCTATTGAAACAAATTCTTCACCCAAACTGATTTCTAATCCGGCAATTTCAACGTCATTGGTAACGGTTCCTGTTAGAGTCGGATCGGATGTAATATTATCATTATTATCGAGTCCGGTATCATTGGCTAGAGATAGAGTAATGGGTTCTTCGGTATCTGTATTGCTTGGATTTGGCAGAAAAATATCTGGTGTTAAAGTCTCGGAATTTACCCCTTGCAATAACGCCAATATTTCCCCAGAGTTAATATCTATAATTGCTGTATCTCCTGCGGGTGTTCCTTCCAGACTGAGGTCTTCAAAGGTCAAACCATCCTTTAATTCAATCTGGTCTTCCGCGACATTAAAATCAAAAATTAGGTCGGTTGCCGTGATGTTAAAGTTACCCGATCCAATTTCCAGGACAAAAAGATCTTCACCTTCACCGCCGATGAGAATATCTGTTCCTTTGTTCCCATAAATTGTATCATTTCCAGCATCCCCAAAGATGACGTCATCTCCCTGACCTCCGAACAGCAGATCGGCTTCTGAACCGCCATGAATCAGGTCATTTCCTTGATGTCCGTAGATGGTGTCAGCACCCGAATTTCCAAAGAGTTGATCGGCTTCTTCAGCCCCAAAAATAAAGTCATTGCCTTCTAGTCCGAGAATTTGATCGGAACTGGAAGTTCCCACTAAAATACCCGTGTTTTGCGTGTCAAAAAATGCAGTTTCTTGAAGAAAAACCATGTTGTTTACCCCTAAAAAAGAAAGCTTGAAGGTTAATAAGATGAAAGGTGAATTGATTCCCGATTAGAAGTGAGGGAACTCAGCTTAAATTGAATGTGAATACGTTCGAGTTCAAGCTGACCAATTGTCTGGATAATTGCCAAAATTTCATGGCTGGTTTTCTCTCGTTCTAAGTCGAGACAACAGCAAGAATATCGTTCATTCTGGAAAGTCATTGCATCGAGTTCTTGACAGAGTTGAATATACCGAGAACAAGCCGTCGCCAGTTCAGATTCAATTGCATCTAAGCGAACCTGAGTTAAAATTAGCTCGGAGTTTGATGTCGAATTTGAGTGCAATTTTGGTGATTTTAAGTTGTAGAAATTCTCCCAATATTGAGTTTTAGCTTTCCCCACAGAAAATAATCTGGGGTTGTGTTGTTGGGGGGTTGAGTAGATGTCAAGTGCAGATGTCCTCATCCGTCAGAACTCCTTTATCGAATAAACGAGAGTCAATGCAGCCTGAACCCCTGATGGAGAAGGTTCAAAACGGGTCATGGCTCGGAACGTTGTAGGCGTTCGTCTTCTCTATCGGTTTGGCTTCGGTATTTTTA
Source organism: Limnoraphis robusta BA-68 BA1 (assembly GCF_034932365.1). Taxonomy (NCBI): domain Bacteria; kingdom Bacillati; phylum Cyanobacteriota; class Cyanophyceae; order Oscillatoriales; family Sirenicapillariaceae; genus Limnoraphis; species Limnoraphis robusta. The sequence continues at coordinate 21,986 of NZ_JAYGHR010000086.1, forward strand.
CGGATGAGGAGGAATATTTTTGGAAGTTTAGGCTGAAAAGACTTCAGGGCTGGAGTTTCGAGGATCAAGAGTCCAACTCAAATCAAATTATGTTAATCTGTGACTGACTTGACGTAAAATCAGCCTTTCATTTTTGATAGAGAAGTCAAAGGCCGTAATGGTGGCGGTCAACCTCAAAGGAGTAACACAAATTGTGGACTCAGGAGATCAGTATCTACAACAGGACGAATACCTCAAACAGTTGGCTTTGACAGCCCAACAACACCCTCGTCTCAGTCGTTCTCGACGCCTTGCGCTGACTCGACTGACTCAGGAACTTTTAAACTCGGGTCGGTTGTGTCATCCTCATCCCAGTCAATTTGTCGATCACTATCCAGAAATTTATGAGATTGCGGTTCAAAATCTTATGCTTTATATTTGCACTAATATTGATAAGTATAAGTCCGATAAGGCTCCGGTCATGCGATGGGTTAATTTCCTTTTAGAAAGACGATTTTTTACAGAGGCAGTTCGTGAAGTCATGGGTAGAAAAAATCAGGAAATTCAGGGTTCAGATTCTGTAGATACTTGCAGTTTAACATCAGGTGAAAATTCTCCGAGTTTATCAGATTTAGTTCGACAGTCAATAGAGGAAGATGTCAATGGTATTTTTGCCAGCAAACATATTCGGGGTTATCCTCAAGCCAATTTTCAGGAGATATTCAGGCGTCGGATTATCGCAGAGGAAAGTTGGGAAAATATTTCTACTGATTTTGGGATAAAAATTTCAACGCTATCGGATTTTTATCAACGATGTATCAAGCAGTTCTCGGTTGAAATTAAAAACCAAATTAAAGGTTAATAATGTTCTGATTGAAACAGCAAAACTAAAAAGCCATGAACTCATTGATGACTATGCCCATAACAAATAAAGACCGAAAGATTGCTGAGAGTTTTTCTGGGAAACAATCTCAACCCCAAAAGCGAGAGCAAGTTTACTACAATAGTTTAGCGGTTTTAGCTGTTAATCATTATTGTCAGTGGATGGAAATTTTGACTGATTTAAAAGGAAGTGATAGCTGGAATCCGATCACACAAACTTTAGGCAATGTGGCTGATTTATCCCTGGCTAACTTAGGAAAAATTGAATGTCGTCCTGTCAAGTTTGATGCTTCGGTTGTGGAGGTTCCGGCTGAGGTTTGGCACGAGAGAATCGGTTATCTCGCGATTCAGTTTGATGAAGGTTTTACCCAAGCTAAATTTATCGGATTTCTTGAACAAGTTGATCGGGAAAAAATTCCTTTGGATCAATGGCGATCGCTTGAGGATTTTTTAGATGTGATTGAACGATTAGAAACGGTTCAGTCTTATAATTTTCATGTTAATCTTGGGAATTGGTTACAGGGAATTTTTGAGAGTGCTTGGGAAGGAATTGAAACAATTACCCAACCTTCTCATCTAGAATTAGGATGGAATGTTCGTCAACATCATCGAACTCCTTCTCAGACTTCAGACTCTCATACATCTGCGATAGAACGAGTGAAAATAGTCTCTCTCGAACCAACGGGAACAGAGATGGCTTTGTTGGTGGGACTGACTCCTACAACCCCCTCAGAATTGAATATTTCAGTCGAACTCTATCCCACTCAAGTTTATAGTCATCTTCCCGAACAACTACAATTGATGATACTCGATAATAGCGGAAAATCAATTATGCAAGCCGAAGCGGGAGGAAGTGAAAGACTATTATTTAAGTTTAGTGGAGAGTTAGGAGAACAGTTTAGTATTAAAATAGCATGGGGAGACATTAGCATCACAGAAGCTTTTGTGATATAGTAATCTAAAAAATTTCGGGGGTGTTTGTTGATGAGTAAATCCGTTGTCCTGAAATTTGAAGGAGATTTTGAAACCGAAGGCTTCCGAGTCACGCTAGAAGTTCGTTCGCCTGAAGGGAAAACGCTGTTAGAAAAACAAGGGGATTTACCCGAAAATCCGGCTTTGGCTCAACATTTAAGATATCACTGGCAAGAAAAATATCGCAGTTTAGCCGCCCCTTACAGAATAAAACCGCAGGCGATTATTCGTCAAGGTTCAATTCCCGAACGGATTAAAGACTGTCAAACTTCCGCTCAAACGTTAAGCATTCACATTAGCCAATGGTTAGAGGCTGATAGCTTCCGTCTGATTGATAAACGACTGCGAGAAGAACTAAATAAAGAGGAAGAAATTCGGGTTTTAATCCGCACTGATAATGCTGATCTCCACAAGTTACCCCTACACCTATGGGATTTTTTTGAAAGTTATAAAAAAGCAGAAATAGCCTTAAGTCCGGTTGAAATTGAAGCGGTTAAAGACAGTAAAAATAATCCGATTCACTCCCGAGTGAGAATTCTTGTAATTCTGGGTCATAGTGAAGGAATTGATATTGAAAAAGACCTGAAAATTATTCAAAGTTTACCCAATTGTGATTCGGTTGTCTTGGTTGAACCGGAACATAAGGAAATTAATGATAAACTTTGGGAACAACCTTGGGATATTATCTTTTTTGCCGGACATAGTGAAACGGAAGGCGAAACCGGACGAATTTATATTAATCCTCAAGACAGTTTAACGATAGAAGAATTGTGGTTCGGTTTAAGAAAATCTGTTGAAAAAGGGTTAAAACTGGCAATTTTTAATTCTTGTGATGGGTTAGGACTTGCGAGAAAACTTGATGATCTGAATATTCCTCAAATGATCGTTATGCGGGAGTTAGTTCCCGATCGCGTTGCTCAAGAATTTCTCAAACATTTTCTCACAAATTTTGCCCAAGGACAACCATTTTATTTGGCAGTACGCGAAGCAAGAGAACGATTACATGATGATTTTGAGCGTGAATTTCCCTGTGCGAGTTGGCTTCCAGTGATTTGTCAAAATCCAGCTTATAGTCCTCCCAGTTGGGAAGATTTAGCCGGAAATAAAGCCAATTTTTTTGGTTTTAACACCCAGAAAAAACCCGGTTTATCTCAGAAAAAATATAGATTTTGGCGATGGAAATTACCAAACATTTTCTTATCTGCAATCACCATAACAGGTATGATTTGGGGAGTGCGATCGCTAGGCGGATTACAAGCTTGGGAACTCAAAGCCTATGATCATCTCATGCAAATGCAGCCCGATGAAGGTTTAGATGAACGATTATTACTGGTTACGATTACAGAAAATGATGTGCAGTCACAGCCTCCAGAAGAACGAAAAGGATATTCCCTTTCAGAGCGATCGCTAGCTTTATTAGTCGAAAAGTTAGAACAATATCAACCTCGAGTGATTGGTTTGCATCTATTTCGAGAAACCGCCCTTGATCCGCAATATAAAATTCTCAGCGATCGTCTCAAAAATAGTGATCGCTTTTTTGTGATTTGTCGATATGGTGATCTGGAAACGCCTGGTGTTTCTCCGCCCCCAGAAGTGCCTTTACAACGTCAAGGATTTAGTAATATTTTGGTTGATGCAGATGGGATTATTCGTCGCAATTTATTATCAGTGGGAGCCGCATCTAGTTGTCAAACTCGCTTTTCTTTGAGTTGGAAACTAGCCGAACGTTATTTAGTGGATGATCAAATATTTTCTGAAACAACATCAGAAGGAAAGTTAAAGCTAGGAAAGATGATCTTCAATATTTTAGAACAGGGAAGCGGTGCTTATCAGGCTGGTTTAGACTGGCGTGGACATCAAATCATGCTAAACTATCGTAGAACTCAACAAATTGCTCGACAAGTCACACTATCTGAAGTTTTAGCCGATCAAGTTAAACCGGAATGGGTACGCGATCGGATTATTATTGTCGGAATAACGGCATCAAGTTTTAATGATCATCATTGGTTAACACCCTACAGTTACCATTATCAACCCCTTCAAAAAACGACAGGAATTGAAATTCAGGCGCAGATGGTGAGTCAAATTTTGAGTAGCGTTTTAGATGATCAACCGCTCATTTGGTGGTTTCCAGACTGGGGAGAAGCGATTTTTATTTTGAGTTGGTCAATCATTGGCGGTATGATCGTTATAAATGTGCGATCGCCTCAAGTTTTCATCATCACAACAGGAACGATTTTAATCGCATTGTACGTCAGTTGTTGGGGGGTATTTTTACAAGGAGGTTGGATACCTTTCGTTCCCTCTGCATTAGCCTTAGTCGCGACAGGAAGCACTGTCTATTTGAAAACAAATGCTAACTATTCTAGCAAAATATCTCCAGAACAATCTAAAATTCGTCAACTGCAACAAGGCGATCACTGTCAGCTTTGAGAAGATTTTCCTAGCATTGTAAACACCTGCCGTGACAGGTGTCTACATGGGATTTCAAGCTCTCGTGAATGGAAAAATTAGGACTTGTAAACCAATCGTCCTTCTACATAGCTGTTCATGTTTTGATGAGAGCAGAAATATTCTTCTAGAACATCTTGAGATGAGGTAGAAATTACCTTAGCTTCACCTAATTGACTGAGTTCTTCCATCGTCATATTCAGACTTTGAACAGAATTCTTGTAATGATATTCCTGGAGACAAAGCGTATATTGGGCATCATCTTGTACAGGTTCACCTTTAACACTCAAAGATTCAAGCTGTTTATTGGTATCATTATAAACGGCTTGAACAGCTTTGTTAACCTGGAAACAATTACTTTCACCGGGAACTCGATTTTCCGGCTTCATAAAATGAGAAAAGATCATCTTCAGTTGCACCCCAGTTAATTTCACTCGGAAGAGAGGGCCGTCATAAGGATAAACTTTTTTCAGGTCACTTAATGTTACTAAAGGCCCTAATTCAGTGCCACGAATTGAGCCACTTCCCAGAAACACTACATCTGATAAGGGATCTTGTTCGGCAATAATATCAGTCAATAAATTCCCTAATTCGGTTTCTTCTTCCCGTTTCGGATGCAGAAGTTGACGGGCGATACGGCAAATCAGTCGGTTATATTTGCGATCTACTGCTTCTTTGAAAGTCGCAATAAAGTTTTCCAAATTAACATCAGGTTCAGCTAGATTACTATCGACAGGAATCAACTGCCATGTCCATTCTACAATGCTATTGGTATCATCATCGACTACAATATCAAAACGTCCAATTTGATCGCTACCGACTCCGGCTTGCGTAATCAAAATATCATTAACTTTTGCAGGTTGATCGAGAATTGTATGAGAGTGTCCGCCAATAATCATATCAACACCCCAAAGCGGATCGAGCATCGCAGCAAGTTTTTTGTCTTCTTCAAAACCAATATGGGTTAGAAGAACTGTCAGATCAATATCCTCGTTTTTGTAGGCGTTGCAAATTTTTCCAACTTCAGCAGCAGCATCTTCTAAATTCACAAAAGTGCCAATACTGGTATCTAGCTTTAATGACTTGAGAACTTCTTCTGTGACAATACCGATGAACATAATATCAAATCCATCAACATTCAGGATGATATAGGGGTTCATCAAGCGTTTATTGTATTTTTTAATATACAAGTTGGCATTGACAATCGGAAAGTTCGCCATCTTTTCGAGGAACAATAAATGAGGAAAACCATAGTCTAATTCATGGTTCCCCAAAGTGACGACATCCGGCGCTAAATAATTCATAATTTCTATGGTTGAAAGGCCTTTATATTCGGCATCAATCATAGAACCCTGAAGCATATCCCCAGAAATAACAAACAGGACATTTTTCTCTTCCTGGCGAACTTTATTGATATATCCAGAAAGCAGCGATAAACCTCCTATCACATGACCTTCTCCTGTTTTTGATTCGGCTAAAAAATCTCCGTGCATATCATTGGAATGCAAAATCGTAAACTTTTTAAACCGTTCTGTCGTCGTCGTCATAACTTGATTCCTCTAATCGTTAACTTGATGCGTCTGATAATATCCCCAAAAATTCGGAGAATTGAACACAATCTGATGCGTCTTGTGTTTTTATTCTGAACAATAAATTCAGCACCTTTCATTTATACACAAAAAGTATATCTACCTCACATACATAAAGTTAACGTTTTTGTTATGAACTTTACCGCTTAAATTAACAAACTGCATAAGATGTGTATTTTGTCGATATATATAATATTTGTCTTGGGGTGAAAAACTTTTTTATAAAATTAAAATTTAAGTTTGTATTTAATTTGTAATTTTACTTAATAAACTGCAACTTAAAATCTTAAAAATAAAGGATATTTTATCACATTTTGACTCAAAATCAAGCCATTTAGATTAATATTTGTTACATTGAAAAAAACATCAAATGAGGTGCTGTATGTTGGGAAAATTATTCTCTTCCAAAAACAGATACAAGGCTTGTCTAGTGACTGTTTTGTTTATTCTTTCAACTTTTTATTCTATCAACCTGAATTCCGAAAAAACTCTATCTCAAGACATAAATCTCAATCAACCCAATTCGTTCAAAATTGCTTCTGAAGCCACTGTATCAGAGAAAGTCATGCAAATGGAGCAAAGATTGAAAAAAGAATATGAGGTTTATTTTGAACGAAACCTCACCAACGCTGAACAGAATGGTGATGAAATTGCTCAAACTTTGTTAAAAATTAGCCAAGAGAGTAACATTAAACCTGCCGTGTTTTGGATGATTCCTGAACCAGAATATTTGCATTTAGTCTTTATTTCTCCTGGGAAATACCCTCTCGTTCAAGATATATATACCCTCAAGCGTCAAGCTCTAATTGATGCAGTCAAAGCCTTTCATTATGAAATTACTAATCCTAGAAACCTCTACAAAAATTCCTACTTCAGTCAGGCTAAAACACTCTATGAATGGCTCATAAAACCCTTTGAAGCCAATCTAAAAACAGAAGGAATAGACACGATATTATTTTGTTTAGGAAAAGGGTTGCGTACCCTACCGATAGCCGCTTTACACGATGGAAAACAATTTTTGGTAGAAAAATACAGCCTCTCAATTATCCCTGCATTTAACCTGATTGACTCCAACTATACACCCATCAAAAAAGCCAGAATTCTGGCGATGGGTGCCTCAGAATTTCAAGAACAAGCGCCTTTACCTGCCGTTCCCGTTGAACTCTCAAGCATTGTTAATTCTAACTCTATGGAGTCTAACTCAATAGAAAATATCTCAACTAAAATGTTTCCAATGGGTTGGCCGGGAAAATTATTTCTCAATCAAAACTTTACCTTAGACAACTTCAAAACTCAAATTGACTCTAAAGCCTTCAACATCATTCACTTAGCAACTCACGCCGAATTTCTCCCCGGAAAACCGCACAATTCCTATATCCAATTTTGGGATACTCAACTGCATTTAAATCAAATGAAAGAGATTAGTTGGGATAATCCCCCGGCTGAATTATTAGTTTTGAGTGCTTGTCAAACGGCTGTCGGAAATCAAGATGTCGAGTTAGGTTTTGCAGGACTCGCGTTACAAGCGGGGGTTCAGTCTGCATTAGCCAGTTTATGGTATGTCAGCGACATAGGAACGTTAGCCTTAATGAGTGAATTTTATCAACAGTTAAAAACCGCACCGACTAAAGCAGAAACACTCAGACAAACCCAAATTCAAATGATTCAAGGAAAGGTTCGTTTAAACGGAAAGTTGATATTATCAGGGGGAGAAATGCCTTTACCTGAAACTTTACCAGCCTTGGGAGAAACAGACTTTTCTCATCCTTTTTATTGGTCAGGATTTACTCTTATTAGTAGTCCTTGGTAGGTGTTTTTAGTGAACAGTGTAGCGGCAGGTTCACAGAGATTTAGAACTTCCAACAAATAACCTGACTCAACCTCAAAGAGAAACCCGGTAACTGATGAGAAACCGGGTTTTTAATTAATTTTAAAATGCGATTGCTTACTGAACCGCTACCACTTGTTCAACACTTTCATTCGCCATTCTATCAACTGCTTTAATCGCATAGGTTCCGGGTTGAAGCCTTACCGTCGTTGTTTCAGCGTTGAGAATATTCAATAATTCCCAACTATTTCCCTGCTGTTGATACACCGTCCAAGAACGAATATCTTCCGATAAAGATGGACTCCAACTCACCGTATCATAACGAACGATTACATCCGTTGGCGGTTGCGGCGGTTCATTGTCGAGCCACGTCATCGGCGGAACTAACGCAGGTTTTGAATACAACCCCGATTTAAAAATATCGTTCACACCCTGACGATTATCCCGGAAAATCTTCATGCTAAAAAAGATATTTCCCAGCGATAAATATTGGGAATTCTGACGAGAAATTTCCACTTGACGTTCAAACTCAGAAATCGGCCAACCGTTATCTAATTGACTCAAATAATTTCCCGCATAAATATGACGTTGTTGAGGATTATTTCTTAACCACCAATTCAACAAAATCGGATAACTTTGTTGCGGCGGATCAATTCGCCAATACAATTGGGGAGCCAAATAATCCACCCAACCTTGTTCCATCCACAATTTGACATCCGCATACAATGATTCATATTGATCTAATCCGACAATTCCGGGTGCTTTTCCAGGCCGATAAATACCAAACGGACTAATCCCAAATTTAACATAAGGTTTAGTCGCTTTAATGCCCTCAGCAATTCGTTGAATCATCAGATCAACGTTCTGACGCCGCCAATTTGAGAGCGATAAAGTTCCACCTGAAGCCCGATAAGCGGCGTAGGTATTAGAATCAGGAAAATCAATGCCAGATACCGGATAAGGATAAAAATAATCATCCAAATGAACCCCATCAATATCGTAGCGTTGCACCACATCCATAATCACATCATAGGTGCGATCTTGTACTTCTTTAACACCGGGGTCCATCCAGACTAAATCCCCATAACGATAGGCATATTGCGGATAAACAACTGCCATATGATTGGGGGAAAAAGGAGAGTCTTGGCGGGCGAGTCTGGCGCGATAGGGATTGAACCAAGCATGAAGTTCAATATTCCGTTTATGACATTCTTCAATCGCGTATTGGAGCGGGTCATAATAGGGGTTTGGCGGCACACCTTGCGCCCCCGTTAACCAACCACTCCAAGGTTCAATTTGAGAGGCATAAAACGCATCCCCATTCGGTCGAATTTGCAACACTAACGCATTGAGATTCAACTCCTCCATGCGGCTGAGAATTGCTAACAGTTCAAACTTTTGTTGAGCAACAGGTAAATTGGGTTTACTCGGCCAATCAATATTCGCAACCGATGCCACCCAAACCCCGCGAAATTCCCGTTGATGGTTAACATTATCGAGGCCAGTAGCTTGCTGATTTTGAGGAATAGTTGCAGCTTGAGAAATTGATTGAACTTCCTCCGTTAATTTTCCTAATTGTTCTTTGATTTCTGATAAATCGGGAAAAACTTTCTGAAAACGATTTTCAGGACTATTTGCAGTTTGAGTGAGAGATTCAACTTCTGCCGTTAATTTTCCTAATTGTTCTTTGATTTCTGGTAAATCTGGGAAAAGTTGCTCTAGATTATTTTCAGAACTCTTTGCAGTTTGAGTGAGAGATTCAACTTCTGCCGTTAATTCTCCTAATTTTTGTTGAACTTCTGGCAAATCGGGAAAAACTTCATGAAGACGATTTCTTAAAAATTGCCGTTTTTCTAACAGATTTGAGCGCAATTTTTGAAGCAATTCTCCTTCGGGTTTTTCAACATTCGGCACCGGAAGATTGGTATAAATTGAACTTGGGGGTAAAGAATAAGCTTGAACCTGAGTTAACATCAATCCCATAAACACAAAAAAGATGCTAATAGCGGCTTTGTGTTGAAAGCGTGTTAGCTTTGGGTTGGCGGGTTGACGGGTATCTCGGCGTAGGTTGTTCACTCCTCGACGTATCCATTTCATAGCATTTTTCGGGTGAAGGGTTAACACCACAAGTCAGACAACAATCTAATAGAATATCTGAGATTGGGTTCATTGACATACTCCCCATTTCTAAAGAAAGGGGATTCTCCAAGCCTCACGGCTTTGGATTACTGATTCATTGACAACCCTTACAGCCAACTGGTTTCCCAATCAACTCCAGAGGGGTGAGTCTCCCCAGTCGTTCATCTCATTTCAGAGATAGTTTCGGTATGCCCTACCGTACTTGAGAAAAAAATGCTTGATTCTCTGTACTTGGTGCTTTAAGGTTTTATCTTGCCAAAGCATTCCTGGCAAGAACCCCGTACCTTAAGTTTTCAAGGTTCATTGCATCGATTAGATGCTGGGTTTTTCAACTGGTTGAATACCCTGCCAGTTGAGTTATTATAGCATTAGAAAGAGCCTTATATCCCCATACCTGAAGGTAGGGGCGTGTGCGGCAATTTTTGGTAACAAGAGATTTTCGTTACACAGACAGTCCCCCTCGTTTTTCTAGCGCTGGTGAGGCGTATCCGTACAATATCCGATTTTGGCGTGGCTGTAGGATGAGTTACGCTTCGCTTTTCATTTAAAATAAAAATGCTATATCTGCTAGCCCAAGGGTCTAGACTGCTCATCTACTGAGCGGGAATGGCTACTGTACTGCACCTTTAGATAGATGAACTTTCTCGCAATAACTGTGATGCTTAAAAAAGAGTTTAATCGCTCTATAGCTAAAGTCCCTTTATTTTATCGCTAATTTTAATGTTATCGTTAATCTTTAAGAATTACTCAAGACTATGAAGCTTTGGTTCTTTTATTTCTTCGCTTTTTTCGCAATTATTTTGATTCGCTACTTTCTGATCGCTGGAGGCACATACTGGTTGTTTTATTCGTTTTTTGGGGGCTTTTTTGGAAAACAATATTCTGATTTTCAGTCCCCCAACAGGGATTTAATTAAAAACGATATTGAACTTTCAATCATCTCGACTTTCGTTTTTTCGGTTTGCACTGCCTTAGTCATGTATATACACGATTCGGGTGCAACGCGCTTGTATTCTTCAATTGATGATTATGGACTATTTTATTTAGTGATCAGTTTCCTCGGTGTGATTTTTTTACAAGATACCTGCTTCTACTTTTTTCATCGAGTATTTCATCATCCTAAATTGTTTCGATGGCTGCATCGCGGTCATCACAGGTCGAATTATCCAACGCCTTGGACATCTTTTGCCCTCGACTTTTTTGAAGCATTGATTCAAGGATTATTTCTAATCGCTGTTGTTTTCATTATCCCCGTTCATTTTATCGTTTTGGGTTTATTACTAACAACAATGACGATTTGGGCTGTCGTTAATCATCTGGGGTTTGAATTATTTCCGGCTTTCCCCAATCATTGGCTGGGAAAATGGCTCATTAGTGCCACCTATCATTCCATTCATCATCGCAATTATCAAATACATTATGGATTGTATTTTACCTTTTGGGATAGGCTTTTAGGGACTAACGATTTAAAGGATGAACATCTATAAACCGTAAGTATTAACAATAATTAATTCCCAACCCCCCTTTTATATCTTATTATTTAATACTCCCCTCGCCTAACCCCACCCCCCCTTTTTTAAGGGGGGATAAAGGGGGGATTAAGGGGGGCAAGGGAGAGGTAACAATAAAGGTTTACGTTTGAGGTGAAGTTGAGAGTAGTGGATAAAAACCCGGTTTCTCAAAGAAACCGGGTTTTTCAGATGGAGGTTAATTAGAAGAGAGGTAACAATAAAGGTTTACGTTTGGGGTGAACTTGAGAGAAAATAGAGATAAGATCCTCAACTATCTCACACCGTATGACCTGCTGTTTAAACCCCTACTGTCCTAAACCCGACAACCCCGACGGAAACCGCTATTGTCAAACTTGTGGCACCGAATTAATTACCATTTTGAGAGGTCATTATCGGGTGATAAAACTGTTAGGAGAAGGGGGTTTTGGTCGAACCTATCTCGCGGAAGATATTGATAGATTGAATGAATATTGTGTGGTCAAACAATTCACCGCAAACGTTCAGGGAACCGGGGCGTTAAACAAAGCCACACAACTGTTTGAACAGGAAGCCCGACAACTTCAGCAACTCGGCAAACATCCCCAAATTCCCACATTATACGCCTATTTTGAGGAAGGAAAACAGTTATTTTTAGTTCAGGAATATATCGAAGGCGAGACGTTATCACAATTAGTTGAAAAGCGGGGAGTTTGGAAGGAACCGCAAGTTAAACAACTGTTGGATAATTTATTACCCGTTTTGAAATTTGTTCACGAACAAAAGGTGATTCATCGGGATATCAAGCCGGATAATATTATTCAACGTCGGGGCGATGAATGTTTTGTGTTAATTGATTTTGGGGTTGCAAAACAGTTATCAACAACGGTATTACAAACAAAAGTTGGGACTCGTATTGGTTCCGATGGTTATGCACCTATCGAACAACTGCAAGGCGGGGAAGCTTATCCGGCGAGTGATTTATTTAGTTTGGGGGTAACTTGTTTTTATCTGTTAACTCAAGTTCATCCCTATGATTTGTTCTTAGAAGAAGGTTATGGTTGGACTCGCAACTGGGAACAACATCTCAAGCAATCTATTAGTCAGGAATTAAAGGAAGTTCTAACTAAGTTACTGCAAAAAGACGTTCGGCAACGTTATCAGTCTGTTTCTGATATTTTAACAGCTTTGCGATCGCATTCTACAAAAAGTTCTCAAATTCCTCAATCTTCTCAAACTGCTACTTCACCTGTTTCTTGGAAAAATGCAACCTGTATTAAAACTTTAACAGGACATTCAAATCATGTTAGGTCTGTTGCTTTCAGCCCCGATGGTCGAATTTTAGCCAGTGGAAGTGATAACCATACTATTATATTGTGGGATATCACAACTCACACTCAAATTGCTACTTTAAAAGGACATTCGCATTGGGTCACTTCTGTCGCATTTAGCCCAGATGGTCGTATTTTAGCGAGTGGGAGTGAGGACAAAACCATCAAACTCTGGGATATCAGAACTCACCGGGAAATTGCGACTTTAAAAGGACATTTAGATTGGATAAGGTCTATAGCATTGAGTCAAGATCGTTATATTTTAGCCAGTGGAAGTTCTGACAAAACTATTCGCTTGTGGAATGTGAAAACTCACCAAACAATTGCCATCTTAAAAGGACATTCAAATTCAGTTGTTTGTGTAGCATTGAATCAGAAAGCGAATATTTTAGCAAGTGGTAGTGCTGACAAAACTATCAAATTGTGGGATGTTTCCACTCACAGAGAAATCGCTACTTTAGAAGGACATTCAAATTGGATAAGGTCTGTAGTATTTAGGCCCGATGGTCGAATATTAGCCAGTGGAAGTGATGACCAAACTGTTAAACTTTGGGATATCGCAACTCACACTCAAATTGCTACTTTAAAAGGACATTCAGGTTGCGTAGGGTCTGTAGCATTTAGCCCAGATGGTCGCACGTTAGCCAGTGGGAGTTATGACAAAACTGTTAAATTGTGGGATGTGAAAACTCAAACTGAAATTGCTACTTTAAAAGGACATTCAGATTGGGTTAAATGTGTTGCATTTAGCCCCGATGGTAACACGTTAGCCAGTGGAAGTGATGACAATACGATTAAATTGTGGCGACCTCGGTAGGTTGGGTTTTTTTTATCAGGTTTAGGGGTTTTTTATCAGGTTTAGGGCGCAAGCCTTGCGCCCCTACGGTTGGGGATTTTGTGTATAAAATACAAATAACAACCATTCCTCTTTGTAGGGTGGGTGACAATTAATTTGTAGTAAACATCACCAATTTTGAGGAAAATAACCCACCCTACACCCAGCCAATATTAGTAGGGTGGGTGACAATCAATTTCTAGTATAAATCACCAATTTTAAGGAAAGTCACCCACCCTACACCTTTTTAACGGGAATTTAGGGGGATCTTGTAAAAGTCCCCCAGAAATACCCCCAGCTACCCCCAATACCCCCAATGTTGGGGGTCACGGGGGCGGGGGTCACGGGGGCAGGGATTTAGGGGGCGGGGGATTTAGGGGGCGGGGGATGATCGGGGAATATAATCAGGGAGAGGTTAATTAATCCTCAAATTGCATTAAATTCCCAATTTGACTTTCATCTAACACCTTTTTCGGACGCATAACTAAAATTAATTGTCCTAACAGTGATAAATTGGGATCTTCTTCAAACCACTGTAATTCCAGTTTATTATCCTGTTCAACCAAGAAATAACGATCCGCTTCCCATTGACGTTGTGAACGATCTATTACGACTAAAACAGGTTCAACTTTTCCCGGTAAAGGACTCGGTAAAGTGTCGCTTTTACCAATAATAACAACCGGATCTTCTGCCTTCGTAATCACCTGCCAACCCGGAAGCGGTATCCACGCCCCAGAACCCTCAAATTTAACCATGCGAAACGGTTCAAACTCATCAGTTATTGGCACCGCTTTTAAATCTTCTACAGTTAACGGAAATTCACCGACAACCGGAAGAATACGCGGTAAATCTTCATCTGATTCTAACCGATAAACAGGTAAACGAGGGGCGGGATGAGTGGAAACAACGGAAAAATCAGTTAATAGTTTTTCAATGTGTTGTCGGGCGTCGGGAGAATTAGCAAATCTTAACCCTTTGGCAATTAAACGCGATCGCTGTTGAAGATCGCTATGTTGTCGCGCAGCTTTCCAACATTGATAGGCGATCGCATCACCGGGATGTCGCGTAAAACCTTCGGGTAAACGACTCACACGGGAGAGATCTTTGATCGCTTTGGCGAGATCTTTGGCTTCGTCGGCGTCAATATTTTGGGATATCGTAAATTCTGCCGCTTCTATTCGTTCCGGTTGCGTTAAAATGCGAAATTCATAGAGAATATCACTTCCTTTTTGCATAAAATGCGATCGCACCCGTTCAGAAGCGCCGCCTGTTACCAAAGAGTTGTATACTTGAGAAGCGACAATCACCTGATTTTGCTGAATCGGTTCAAACCCCGTTTCTTCAAACAGGTTTTGGGAATTGTAGCCCGATTTTTGTAGCGTCGCACAGGCTTGTCCCCAGTCTACCCAAGTTCCTTCTTTGCGACGGAGTAATTGGACTAATTCTTCTACATTCCCGGTTTCATTCGACGGTTGTGGGTTGGGGTTGTCTTGCGGTGTTCCAGTCATAACGTTCAAAATCCAGTTTGAGTTTAGCCTACACTATAATTTGTGATTTAATATTTAAGTGGAAGGCAACGGGGTAATTCGGGTTGAGTCAAAATCTAGTTAGATTTCTCACACTTTACTCAGTTTACCTGAAAAGGGAAACTTCAGCTCATCTGAGACATTTTGACGTTTTCTCTGTCGGACATTTTGCTCAGTCTGCTCAATCGTTTTTCTTTTTTCCGTCTAAAAATCGTTAAACTTAGTCTATCTACAATTCTAATCCTCTCATGAATTCTAAAGTCTTACTCAAAGAAATCTATAAAAAAGTTCCCATGTACCGTTTATTTAATCGCTTATGGGTTCATCCTCATCAGATTAAAGGTTATGGAGTCGCTGATATTGAATGTGATTATCCGCAATGGGGGCCAGGGGAGGATTATCAACAATGGTTTGATCAAAAAATGGAAACGTTTCAAGTACAAACTTTTCCCCCTGAAAATAGTAATAATCCTGAAAATCATATTGAGTTGGTGAGAGTTTTGATTTTACTTTGTGATCCGGTTGTCGAACTGAATTTTAAGCGGTATATTGATGCAAGTTTAGATTCGGATGATCAGTTTTTTGTGCCGATGCGGTTAGCGACTGAATCTTCTTTGAAAACCTTAGAACCCTCGGAAGGATTGGAAATTCATGTTCTCGCTGAAAAAACTCAAAAGGAGATTCTTTATCCTGATGAAATTTTAGCTGAGATTAATGAAACTCTGTGGACAAAAAGTTGGGAATAAACAAGAGAGTCAGGGCGGGTTTCTTGAAGTTGTTTGTGAAAAACCTCAATCTGAGTGGAATTCGCCCCGACAGCAACATGATCCTTTAAAATAAAAACAACAAACCTATCAACAGTAATTTTATGGTAAACTCAATTGTCGAACAACTCTTAGAACAAACCCGTCAAAAAGTAGAGGCGGCTGAGGTGTATTTTCTCTCGTCTCAAGATACACCGATAGAGTTTGAAAATAATCGCCTAAAATCCCTACAAACGAAAGCGAAACAGGGCGTTGCTTTACGAGTCATTCATAACGGAAAGTTAGGGTTTGCGAGTTCAACAGATTTAACTCGACTGGATGACTTAATTGATGCAGCCATTCAAACCGCAGAAATTGGTGATCCCGTAGACTTTGAACTCGCTGCAAATTTTCATCACTCTAGCCCCAAAACCTCTTATATTCCCCCAACGACTCAAGACTTAGTAGAATTAGGTCACTCGTTAATCGAAAAAGTTCACAACTATAATTCAGAAATTCTCGTTAATGTTGGCTTTCATGTTCGGACTCAACAGGTACAAATTGCCACAAATCAAGATGTTTTTGCCGAACAATCGAGTCAAATTGTCACCGGAAGTTTGGGCGGAAATCTCGTCAGAGGAGAAGATTTTCTCGAAATCTCTAGTTTTGATATTGCCAGAGATCGTTCTCTAGATAGCGATCGCCTGTTATCAGAATTGATTGAAAAATACCGTCTCGCTGAACAAAAAGCAACCATTTCTAGCGGAACTTTTCCTGTTTTATTTACTCCCAGGGCGGTGGCGATGGTGTTGGGGCGTTTATTTAAAACGGTGTTATCAGGTCAGGCGGTTGTGCAGAAATCCTCACCTTTGAGTGATAAACTGGGTCAAACCCTATTTGATCCTCGTTTCACGTTGTATGAAGATCCCAAATTTGGGCCTTCGGCTTGTGAGTTTGACGATGAAGGAACCCCCACCACTCAAAAAACATTGATTGACAAAGGCACCGTTCAAGGGTTTTACTGGGATAGACAGTGGGCAGTTCGAGGTCAAGTTGAACCAACCGGAAATGGGTTTCGCGGTGGGTTATCGCGTCCGGGGCCTTCTTTAGTGAATCTTTGTATGAGTCCGGGAAGCACTTCTACAGAAGATTTAATTGCGAGTATCGATGAAGGATTAATTGTTGATCAAGTGTTGGGGGCGGGTCAGTCGAATCAATTGGCGGGAGAATTTTCAGTTAATTTAGATTTAGGATATAAAGTCGAAAACGGTAAAATTGTCGGCCGTTTAAAGAATACAATGGTAGCAGGTAACATTTTTGAAGCGTTTAAACAGTTAGGGGATTTAAGCGATCGCCCTGAATGGGTAGGCGGCGGATCAAATGTTCCCAGTATGCTATTTAAACAGTTGGGAGTCGCCGCCCGAAAGTCTTAAAACCGTTCAAATGTTTCTGATTCAGTATCTACAGTTAAAACCATGAAAACGATCCGAACCCTATTAATCGTTTTTCTCACTTCTTTGTTGCTGAGTGGCTGTGTTCAGTATGATGTTGGCATTGAATTTAATAGCCAAACGCACGGAACTATTCAGCAAAAAATACAGCTATCTGAACGTTTAACGGGCTTTAGCCGTGAGATTGTCAATGAGTGGGTACGCAGTCTCAGACATCGAGTCAGAGAGGTTCAGGGGCGAACCCAGCAAGTTTCAGAACGGGGAATTTTAGTGACGATTCCGTTTAATAATGGGGCGGATTTAGAAAAGAAATTTGAACAGTTTTTTAATCCCATTGACCTGAGTAAAAAGCCAAGATATCAAGATCAACTCGAAAAGAATTTACCTCAATTTTCATCCAATTTAGATTTAACCCAAAATAACTTTATTTTTGTTTTGCGGAATCATTTAAGTTTAGAACTAGATTTGCGATCGCTAGCTTTACTGACAACCAATCAACAGGTTTTAATTAATTCAGGAGACTTGCTAGAGTTACAATTTAGTTTAAATACCCCTTGGGGCGCTAAACTCATAGAATCTCAAGCAGTTAACCCGGAAACAGCAAAACCCTTAACGGTGACATCCAAACAAAACGGTCAACTCGTTTGGACGTTAAAATCAGGTGAAGTCAACCACTTAGAAGCCGTTTTTTGGATACCCAGTCCAGTCGGAATCGGTGCCGTGATTATTGTATTATTGACCTATTTGGGTTATGCTTTAAAATACACGCTGTTACCGAAAATAACTGTGAGCAAAAAGACAGTTCAAGCAGAAGTTTAACCCTCGTTGGACAACAGCAAGCGAAAAATATTGTAGGGGCGCTGCGGCTTGCGTCCTTTCCGGGTACAAATTCCCCAAAATTTAAGAAATATAAAATTTACTAAAAAGATTAAACCGTTAATAATAAATAGCCGTTAAATTAGATAAGATAAGCAAAATTACAGGATTCAGCAAAGATGGCCTATGAGAAAAATCTTATTCCCCCTCAATCTTTAATTGTTTCCTGTCAGGCGCCGGTTGACTCCCCTTTGCATCATCCTATTGTGATTGCAGCGATGGCGAAAGCGGCTATAAACCAAGGTGCAGTCGGAGTGCGAGTCGATACACCCAATCACGTCAAAGCGGTGCGAGAAGCGATAACACAGCCGATAATTGGACTGTGGAAACAACAGATTCCTGGCTTTGAAGTTTATATTACACCTCGGTTTGCAGATGCAGTTGCGATCGCCGAGGCGGGAGCTGATATCATAGCCATAGATGGGACCTTAAGAAACCGTCCCAACGGAGAAACCCTCAAAACCCTGATTCCGAAAATTCAGCAAGAATTAGGTAAACAGGTAATGGCAGATATAGACACTTTAGAAGCAGCAATTGAAGCCGCTTCATCAGGTGCAGATTTTGTCGGGACGACCCTTTATAGTTATACAAAAGCAACTGAAAATCTGTCTCCTCCTGGCTTTGATCTCCTCGAAAAGATGGTGCAGAAACTCGAAGTTCCGGTGATTTGTGAAGGCGGTATTTCTTCACCCGAACAAGCAAAAAAAGCAATCAAATTAGGTGCGACTGCGGTGGTTGTGGGGACGGCTATTACGGGAATAGATATTCAAGTCAAAAATTATCAAACTGCATTATTAACACAATCTAGGGGGTGAGAAGATTCGGATCACGAAGCAGTCTAGAACGGATCAAAAATTGAGCAATTATTGAGGAACTTTAACCCAGAGTTAAACGTCCTTAAAACTATCAATCACCGAAACCAAAGATGAATAACCCTACGGATTTCTCAGAATCAGAAAAGAAGGGTTATTGAATCAATTACTCTTCATCTCGCTTTAAAAAGTAGGTTCACCGCGATGAGTTTCGCAACTCATTGATGGTTTTCTCAACAAGAAACCCCTCGTACTTCCTGTTAGATTTTCAACAGGAACTCAAAAATTTATCGTCTTATCCGGATTTTCACCTCCCTTCATCGGGAATAAGAAATAATACACTAATGTAATTCCTATGACTACGGAAACCTTATTTGACTATCAACCCAAGTATGTAACAAAAGCAGACGATGTGCAGGATTCCACCGTCAGACGTTCCCGTTTGCACAAAGGGATTATTCTGCTATTGGTAATTAGTGGTTTGATGAGTGTGTATACCCTTCAACTTGCTAAACTGCAAATTGTTCAAGGAGAATATAATCGACTTTGGGCTGAAACGAATCGTCTGCGTTTGTCACCTGTTCCGGCTAAACGAGGAGAAATTCTTGATCGCAAAGGAGAAATACTCGCCACCAGTCGTCTGTCTCGTTCCGTTTATTTGTGGCCGCAAGAACAATCCCCCGAACAATGGAAAAAAACCGCTAATCAGTTAAGCGAAATTATCAAAATTCCTGAGACTCAAATCTTAGAACAACTCGAAAAAGCGGGATATAATTCTCGGCTTCCCGTGCGAATTTATCAAGATATTAGCCCTTCAATGTTCGTCGGTCTTGCTGAAGAAATGGGTAAATCTAGAGGCATTGAAATTCGTGGTGAGTCCAGGCGTAACTATCCGAATAATAATTTAGCCTCTCATCTATTAGGATACATTGGAGAAGCCACCCTCGATGAACTCAAAGCCAACCCCAATTATCCGATGGGGATGATAGTTGGGAAATCAGGCGTTGAAAGTAAAGCGAATTCTGACTTAGAAGGTGCTTGGGGAAATCGCTTAGTCGAAGTCGATGCGCGAGGAAATGAAATTCAAGAATTAGGCTTACAATCTCCTATTTCTGGAAAACCTGTTCAACTGACTCTCGATTACAAATTACAGAAAATTGCAGAAGAACAATTAGGTAACAGACGGGGTGCAGTGGTGGCAATTGATGTCAGAACCGGGGCTGTTTTAGTGATGGCAAGTAGTCCAAATTATGACCCGAATCAGTTTACTCGTCAGTTAACAACGAAAGAATGGAATCAATTGCAAGGGGGAGAAAATCCACTTCTTAATCGTGCGGTACAAGGATATCCTGTGGGCAGTACCTTTAAAGTTGTTACTGCGATCGCGGGGATGGAATCTGGGAAGTTTAAACCCAATTCTACATTGATGACTTCGGCGGCACTTCGAGTCGGTAATATTTCCTTCCACGAACATAATAAATCGGGTTATGGAGTGATTGGATTTAGAAAGGCGTTAGCAGTGAGTAGCAACACCTTTTTCTATCAAGTCGGAATGAAAGCAGGCCCCGAACAAATTTCTAAATGGGGTCGAGAATTAGGGATTGGCGGTTCAATTAATTTAGATCTTTTAGGACTAGATGGCGCCAATCATGGTCAACTTCCAACCCCTGCGGAGAAAGAAAAAAATTACGGTGAACCTTGGTATTTAGGGGATACCGTTTCGATGTCAATTGGTCAAGGGTTAGTGTTAGTCACGCCGTTAGAATTGGCGGTGATGACTTCAACCGTTGCCAATGGCGGATGGCGAGTTCAACCTCATTTATTAGCCTCTCAAACGAATACAAAGGAAACTCAACGAGTGAAAACAGCGATTTCTGCTGCTACTCTAAATGTTGTTCGTCAGGGGTTAATTGATGTGGTCAAAGAAGGAACTGGACGACGTTTAAATGATGGTACGATTCCGTTAACGGGGGGTAAAACAGGTACAGTAGAAATGCCAGGAAAACCCGATAATTCCATGTATATTGCTTTTGGGCCAGCAGATAAACCGGAAATTGCGATCGCGGTTGCGGTAGAAGCGGGGGGTTATGGTTCGGTGTCGGCTGCACCCATCGCCCATGAGATTTTTAAAGGCTATTTCGGCCCACCCAAACCTAAAGCACCCGCCGCGAAAAAACAGAAGAAATAGTCGATTATTTCATCCCTAGAGATCAACCCAAAAACCCGGTTTCCTAAGAGTGATATCATCTCCGATTAATCAATGATCATTGTGTAGGGGCGGGTTCATTACAGTTTACAGTTATACAGTTATCAGTTATCAGTTTTTACAGTTATCACGGGTTACTGGTCACTGTTAAGGGCGGGTTTATGTCTATTATTTCTAGGAAAACATAGATTGACTCGCAACCCGCCCCTACTGGTCACTGTTTACTGTTCACTGGTCACTGTTTAAACCCGCCCTTCCCCCATAACAGAATTGAGCAACCGGACAGGGTATGACCGGGTTTTTAATCCTAATTATCTTTTGAGTGAATTTATGTTATGCTGAGAAAGTCGTCATTAGATAAAACCAAGCCTTCTCTGAATGTTTAATGTTGAAATCGATTCCCAACTTGCCCTATTTTTATTGTTTTTTCATTGTCTGATTGGCGGAATTGCTGCACTGATTGCCAAACAAAAAGGTCGCCGTTTCAATCGATGGTTAATATTAGGATTGATTGGCGGTACACCAATATTTTTTACAGCACTTTGGATTAAACCTAAAGAATATCAAACTTGATGCTGTGCCATGTTGAACAAAATACCGAGAATCTTATCAACCTCGCTGATATAATAAGAATCGCGGTCAATATAAGCAGTCTTCTCAACCCACTTTAAAAACTTCCATTCATCCCCCGTTGTTACTGCCCCATAAATACAAGGCAAGCTTATATTTTCTTGCTGATTGTAAACATCAGCCGCGTACATTTCAGCAATACATTGTCCCAGACAGGATACAATATTCTCGTTTTTAGCCTCAACAATGGCAATCACAGGTTTTTCTAAATAGAATTGTTCTGCTGAAGCGCTCAAAATATAGTCACAAAATCCAGTGAGTCCCCGCTCTTTATCTACATTAAAATCAATCCCTGAAAACAGACTAATCCGATCTGAAAGCCTCTCTTTAATTTCGAGCAGAATATTAATGATGATCAACTCTGATCGCGCTTTTTCGGTATTAATAGCCAGGGCTAGCGGAACATTTCGTTGTAAGGTTTGTTGTAAATAATCGCTCAGTTTCAAGGGGATAGCATCACTAAATAGAGAGAAGTTTTCAATCGTTTGCAGACCGAATTCTGACTTGACTTTCTTGAGGGTAAATTCACTGTATGCCATGTTAATTTTCCCGATCTGATGGTTGAAGTTCCCCGAATTTATGAGCGTATCAATACTATTTTAAACGACCTGAACGTAAAATACTCACAATCAGCCATAATCCAAAGAAACTCGCAACCCCAAACAAAGCATTTGTTAAAATAGTAAGTTGAGGAGTTTGTGCGCCTGTCGTGACAATTGCCGCTCCAATAATCAGGGCTGCAACAACAATACTAAATGAAAGTCGATTAGCAGAATCATCTAAACTACGACGCAGGGGATCTAACTCACTCAGGGTTATATTCCATTTGAGCGTTTCAGAGGTGACTCGATCTAATAACTGTTCGACTTGACGAGGAGACTGCAAAGATAAACTTTTCATATCCAATGCAGTTCTTAATAACGTTTCCATCGGATTTTCTCCCAACAATTGACGTTGAAATAAATCCGTCATTAACGGCTTAATTTCTTCCAACAAATTCAACTGCGGATCGAAAGATCGGGCTACTCCTTCTAAATTTGCTAACGTTTTAGAATACAATCCTAAACTGCTGGGAAGTTTGATTTTATGATGACGAGCCAAGGCTAAAATCTCATAAAAAACCTCAGAAAACTTGATTTCAGACAAACTCAAGTTATAATACTTTCGCAACATTTTTGCATAGTCATTTTCCAGCTTGGCTAAACTGGGAGGACGGGCAGACTCAGCAATTTTCATCGTTAATTGAGTGCAGCGTTGAGCATCGAGATCGACAATCGCTAAGAGCAATTCCGTTAAAATTTGTTGACTCCGGGGATCAAGACGACCCACCATTCCACAGTCTAGTAAAGCGACTCGACCATCGGTTAGATAAAATAAATTACCCGGATGAGGATCAGCATGAAAGAAACCATCAATATAAAATTGTTTGAAGAAAGCGCGACAAACGAGGGTACTAATTGCTTGGCGTTCGGCCGTAGCATCTCCGTTGTAATTTTGACCGTCTACTTTTGCCGTTAAAATCGGTTTTCCATTCAACCACTCTAACACCAATAACTTCGCTGTTGTCATCTCCCAATAGACTTTGGGAACCATGATTTTTGTCGGGTCAAACCAACGACTTTCAGATAAATTGGTTCGCAGTTGATCCGTATGTATCGCTTCCTTTCTAAAGTCTAATTCGGCTCTCAACGCATTGCCAAATTCTTCAGCCAAGGCAACAATATCATAATCTTCGCCGAAGTCCGTTAAAGCAACTAATTCTCCCAAACCTTTGAGAACAGAAATATCTTGTTCGATAATCCGATCAATACCCGGACGTTGAACTTTCAGGGCGACTTCTTGACCCGTTTTCAGGGTAGCACGATAGGTTTGAGCAATAGAACCTGCGGCGACAGCCTCAGTGTTAATTTGAGCAAATACATTTTCTAATGGCTGTTTTAACTCTCCCCACAGTAAAGCTTCCATTTCTACCCAAGGGACAGGCGGAACTTGAGCTTGTAGAGTGGAGAGGGTTTCAATGTAGTCGGCGGGTAAAATATCAGGACGGGTGCTGAGTAATTGTCCTAACTTGACATAAACCGGGCCTAACTCGATTAAAATATTGCGAAGGACCGCAGGTGTTGGTAAATTGGGTTCATCGGCTTTGCCACCTGTTAGCAAGCCGCGCATATAGTCCCAACCGTTGCGGAAGACAACTTCAACAATTTGGGCTTGGCGAGAACTGTTTTGAGCAAGGTTAGAGATCACGATGCCTTTCCAAATTGGGTTTATTCTTAGTATTGTAATCGTTTGTAAATAAGATAGACAGAAGCGCTTTTTTATGCTAACTCCTACTCAGGGGGTAATCTCGCAGACTGTCAAATCCTCGCTACAGCAAATTTTGTCATTGTTAAGCTAAACCGACTCCCATGAACTGGCGATATCTGATTCCCTTTTTTGATCCCACTGTCGAACATTGGTCAATGGAAGCCCGCCTCTTACGGTGGTTAACGTTTCTTTGGCTGAGTGTCGGGTTGGTGGTGGTTTTTTCGGCTTCCTATCCGATTGCGAATGCTGAACATGGAGATGGATTGTATTACTTCAAAAGACAAGTCCTCTGGACGCTGGTCGGAATGGTAGGATTTAATATCATTGTCAGAACTCCCATTTATTCAGTCTTAAAAACGGCGCGAGTTGGTCTTTTTAGCGTTCTTGGGTTGCTGGTTCTGACCTTAATTCCGGGTTTGGGAACTTCAATTAATGGGGCGACGCGCTGGATTTCTCTGGGTCCTTTGCTGTTACAACCGTCTGAGTTGATGAAGCCTTTTTTAGTCTTACAAGGTTCTCACTTTTTTTCGGATTGGAACCGCCTCACTTGGAAAGTTAGACTCACTTGGTTAGGCATTTTTTCAATTGTTTTATTAAGCATTTTAATTCAACCTAACCTCAGTACAACAGCTTTATCTGGTATAACGTTGTGGTTGATTGCCTTGGCGGCTGGACTCCCTCTCATTTATTTAGGAGGAACGGCTTTAGGAGGGATACTTTTAGCAACCATTAGTGTCAGTTTTAAAGAGTATCAACGACGTCGGATTTTGTCTTTTCTCAATCCTTGGGCTGACCCGATGAATGATGGCTATCAATTAATTCAAAGTTTGCTGGCTGTCGGGTCAGGTGGAGTTTGGGGAACGGGGTTAGGATTATCACAGCAAAAGCTGTTTTATTTACCCATTCAATATAGTGATTTTATCTTTGCCGTTTATGCTGAGGAATTTGGATTTATTGGCGGTCTTCTCTTATTTTTGCTGTTGGCAGTTTATGCTACAATTGCCTTGAGAGTGGCTTTAAATGCTCGTCAAATTGAACATCAATTAATCGCTGTTGGCGTGATGGTGGTGATGGTGGGTCAGTCTATTTTAAATATTGCTGTGGCGACGGGGGCGTTACCGACTACGGGTTTACCTTTACCGCTATTTAGTTATGGTGGAAGTTCGATGATAGCGAGTTTAGCTTTGGCTGGATTATTGATTCGAGTCGCTCGAGAAAGTAATCAAGCTGAAGTCGTTTCGTTAGAAAAGCAGCCCTCTGAAACTCGACAAAGGCGATTCCCTTCTCGAAGAAATTAAGCGTTTTAAAATCGAGATTTGTACTTTAATTGAGCAAAAATTAATTCAAAAGAGGTACCCTGACTAAAGTTTCGGTTCAGGGTTGCTCTCAATTGTTTAGATAAAATCTGCACTAACTTTAGTCCTAATGAAGTTAAATTGTCCCAGTCGAGATTAGAAGAAATTCCCACCCCATTATCTTGAACTTTCAGGTGAAGTTTTTGTTCTAAATCTTTATACAATTCTACATAAACTTCTCCCGAACGACCATGAGGAAAAGCGTGTTTTAAAGAATTGGTAATTAATTCATTAATCAACAAACCACAAGGAATAGCAGTTTCTAAATTAATTTTAATGGGTTCTACATCAACGATTGATTTAACTAAACCTTGAGTATCGCCCAATGAGAAAAAGAGATTATCGACTAAACGATGAATATAATCACCAAAATTGACTTGTCCTAAGTCCGTTGATTGATAGAGTTGCTCGTGAATTAATGCCATACTTTGAATGCGGGTTTGACTATCAGAAAAGAAAGCTAATAATCTTTCATCTTGAACTAAATCTGATTGTAAATCGAGTAAATTAGAGATAATATAAAGATTGTTTTTAACCCGGTGATGAATTTCGCGCAATAAGACTTCTTTTTCGTTTAATGAAGCTTGCATTTGTTCTTCAGCTTGTTTGCGTTCGCTAATATCACGGACAAAGCAAAAGTTAAACTCTTGTTTTCCGAATATAAGATGATTAGCGGTAATTTCAACCGGAAAAATACGACCACTTGCTGTGCAATGCAAACTTTCAAATGTCATTGAACCCTGAGCTTTGATTTTCTGCCAATATTCTGACCAACTTTCTAACGGAAACTCCGGATCAATATCGTGAACCGTCATTTTTAAAAGGTCTTCTTGAGAAAATTCTAAAGACTGGCAAGCCGCTTCATTGACATATAAAAAATGAGCATTTTTATCAATCCAAAATACCGCATTAATCGCTCGATCTACTCCAAATTGAGTTAATTGTAATGTTTCTTCAACCCGTTGACGTTCTAAGGCGCTGACAAAAATCTCTCCGATTAATTTGAGTATATTAATACTAGCTTCACTCCAGGTTTTACGATAACAAACTGCATCAAATCCGACGAACCCAAACAGTTGACTGCGAGAAACTATCGGAACACAGAGAATAGATTGAAGAGACTGTTTCATCCAGGTGTTTTTTTCCAAAATTGCAGCGTCAGGAAGATCAGCAATATTAGGAATATTTAGCACTTCAAATCGCTTCAGTTTTTCCAGTAAGTACGGAAAGCATTCAACCGCAATATTCTGTAAGCAGTGTCGCTGAGGTGAAATATTGCTTGCACACCATTCGTGAGTATTACTCATATAGATGCCATCTTCAGAGAGTAAAAATAAATAACTCCGATCAACTCCCATAAACTCACCGATTCGCTGCAAAGCCCCTTGAATTCCGCTCTCAATTTCATCAGCATTGAGATTGATAAATTGTGTGGAAATACTGGTAACAAGTTGTTCAAGTTCGACTCGATGTTGAAGTGTCTTTTCAGCTTTTTTGCGTTCAGTGATATCTTCTGCTATTCCAGCAACCCGATAAATTTCTCCGGCTTCATTGCGAATCGGAAAAGAGCGATCGCGAATCCAGCGAATTTCACCATCAGGTCGAATAATTCGATATTCTAAATCTTGATGGGATTGAAACTTTTGAGTCATTTTTGTTAAAGCAGACTCACGATCTCCTGGATGAATCGCTTCCCCAAGATAAGATAGAGGTTTATGATATAATTCTTGGCAAGAACGACCCCAAATTTTTTCATAGGCGGGAGAAACGTAAATCGTTTGTTGTTGATGAGGATCGATCATCCAAAAAATGCTTTCAATATTTTCTGCAAGTTGACGAAATCGTTCTTCACTCTGTCTCAATGCAGTTTCCGCTCTAGCGCGATCGCGAGTTTCGATAGCCAAAGATGTGATATAAGCTAAATAGGCTGCAAAATTTTGTTCTTCTAGCTGCCAAGTTCGCGGTTTTCCAATATGTTCTAAGCACAAAATTCCCACTGTTTTACCCCCTGAACAAATCGGAACATCTAACATTGATGTAATCCCCAAAGGGAGTAGGTAAGAGTGAAACAATTCCTGAGTTCGAGGATCAGTGGAAGCATTTTCAACCGCTATCAGTTGTTCGTTTTCTATCGCTTTAAAATAAGTGGAATACTGGGAAATATAAATTTCTTGACCCTGAGAATGTTGGCTCAGTAACAGTTCATACAAGTTAGAACAAGTAATTTTAGAGCATTCCTGATTATAAAACCAAATTCCCGCTCGGCTAATATTTAACGTATGAGCCGCAATTTGAGTGATCGTTTGCAGTGCAGCTTGTAGATTTCCATTATGAATTTCTGGACATTGGAACAATTCCATCATTACAACTTGTTGAAATTGCAAATGCACTTTACGCAGTTCTCGTTCTCTGTGAGCTTTCTTGCGCTGGGTAATATCTGAACCGATCAGTAAAATTCGTGTTTGTCCGTCTAAATCGATTTGTTCTCCAAACAGTTCTACATCAATAATTTTTCCAGATTTTGTACACCATTGAATTTCCTGATTAGCGATTCTTTGATGTTGTTTTAACTTTTGAATAATTTGAGTACGTTCTTCAAGATTATTCCAGAGTTTTAGCTCAAGACTCGTTCGACCAATGATTTCTGATTTAGAATAACCCATCAGCCGAAGAAAACTTTCATTGACATCAATTATTTTTCCATCATTAGGACTGCTAATTTTGATAGCTAACGGCAGATTTTGAAATGCTTTTTTAAATTTTTCTTCTGACAATTTTAGTTTTTTCCTTCTTTGTTTTATCCTAATTTCTGCTTTTTTATTCATCGGTTATAACGGCTGAACTGATGATTATTTGAATCTGGCTATTCAGTAAAATTGACCGCACAGAAGAGTTCAAAATAAAAGACTAGCAGAACATGATCATTTTGCTAAATCTTCTCTAAAAAACATGACAGATGAGAAAACTTCACGTTCTACTCAGTCTTAAAATAAATGTTGATTCTTGCCCTTTAAACATCAAGTGCATGAGCTTTTAGTTCTTCTAAACTAACATACTCTAATGCGAGGACATGAGTTGATTTTAAGCGTACAGGTGGAGCAACTCCTGCGTCTAGAGCTTCTTTCCAGCGTTGAGCGCACAGACACCAGCAATCACCCGCTCTTAAACCGGGAAAATTAAATAACGGATTGGGTGTCATCAAATCATTTCCTCGACTGCGGGAAAACTCCAAAAATTCTGACGTGACTTGAGCGCAAATAACATGAGCGCCTAAATCACCCGAACCTGTATTACACACTCCATCTCGATAAAACCCCGTCATCGGAGAGGTACAACACACTTCGAGTTCATTCCCTAATACATTCGTTGCAGACATAACCTCATTCTGGAAATAGAATTGCTTTTAGCAGTTTAACACTGACTAAAAATCTTGCAGAGTTATCCATCAATTTTGATGAGGTTAGCTTTATTGAGCTTACAATCTTGTATAATACCAAATTTAAAGGACTTACAGATCAGAAAGTTGTTGAGGATTTCTGATGTATAAGCCCTACAAATCGGAGTATTTTTGAATTTAGGAACTTGGCGTGAGTTGAGGAAGAGATTTGCCCAGAGCCAAGTATTGCGGTGTCATCTCAGTTTCTAGCATAAACTGGCCCTGTTGACCGTAGGCTTCTATTAAAGCTTGATGAGCCAGTTCAGCCATGACTTGAAACTCCTCAATCGCTTGAGAGTAAGCACTTTCAGTTTGTTTAACGCTTTGGGCTACTCGTTCTAAACGTTTAATGGCTTGAGCAGCTTCGAGTTTGCGTTGGTTGAGTTGCGGTTCGAGTTGCTTGAGTTCCTCTTGTTTCAAAGCTAAAGTTTGCTTGGATTGCTGCAACTGTTTGACTCGATCTTTTTCACCTTTGATAGACTGAAAATGGAGTTGTAAACGCTCCTCTAACGGCATCAGTCTGTGAGGGGGTTGAAAAATTGAAGGCGTTTCCAGTTGAGAGATTGTATCTGTTAATTGTTGGATTTCAATCTGGAGTTGGGAGAACTGATCTGAGAGATTAGATTGAGATTGCACAGTTTCAGATGTTGAATAAACATCAGAGGAAACGAGGGTTAATGCCTTTTGATTCAGGGGTTGAGACTTGACAGCCATAATTAAAGTTTGTTCGTCTTTTGATCGGTTTTCAACGATGCCCCCTGACATTCAGGATAATTCTTCTCTATTGTCTACGGGCGCTTTGACGTGATGCACTCTCAAAACTATCCTGAACAATCGGGAATGATTCCTGTTCAAAATCAAAACGTCTATAAATTTTGTTCCAGAACTCAAACTGTCACAATTCTGGAAGTGGGAAAAGCTTCTACCAAATGTTTGTTTATAGTTTAGCACTATAACAAACTGTAACAATTATAAGATCATCTTTGATTAAAATCAAGGTTTTTTAGTGATCAGTTTTTGTCAACTTTGGCACTCGGTCAACCTAGATTTATACTCATCAAGGCATTGGACTGAAGTCGGGACTGAGGGAATAGGGAAAAGTCAATTAACTGCTATTGTTAGCGGGCTTAGACCCAGTGGAACAGGGACAAATTCGACAAAGCGATCGCTCCGGGGACTTGATTGTTTATTGAAAATTAGCCCTAAAATAAAGTGGGCATCTCTTGACACCCACTTACTGATTTTAACAGAAAATATTCCCTAAATTTTGCTAGATAATAATCAAGTCATCAGCTAACAGTTCCGTGATTCCTGTTACACCTTGAAGTTGAGCAATAATCTGGGAATTATCACCGATGAGATTATTACCATCTCCATCATAAATCAGATAAGTATCGCTACCATCATCAAACGCAAATATTCCCGCTTCCCCTTCAGTTAGGATATTCGTTGAAATATCAGTTTGAACAGTAGTAACAATGTTGATAGTTGTACCAAACTCCAGTTTAATTTGATCACCACCCGTTGAACCCAAACCCTCAAAATCAGTAATCACATCAAACTGACCTAAACCAATTTGAGTATTAATTGCATCCGTCGAACTCGCATTAAAAGGTAATCCTCCGCCATCTTCAGAACTCACATAACGGAATAAATCCCTTCCGCTACCTCCGGTTAGGTTATCTACTCCAAGACCTCCCGTAATACTATCATTTCCAAGACCTCCAATCAGGTTATCGTTATCGTTATCTCCGCTTAGAGTATCGTTTCCTTCTAGACCGTCTAAAATGTCATTTCCACCTAAACCATTGAGGTTATCGCTGAGAGTTCCTCCTGTGAAAGTTTGAGGATTGTCACTCGAAAAGTTTTGTATATTCACTCCAACCCGACCAGTATCTATTCCACCCCGACCATCGCTAACTGTGTATGTAAACTGATCAAATCCAGTCGTTGTGATCCGAACATATTCTATAACGGAACCATCGGTTGTTACATTATTAGCACCTGAACCCGTTACCGAAGATACTGTTAAAGGATCACCATCAGGATCACTGTCATTTGCGAGAACATCAATGATGAAAGGATCTCTGTTATTCGTAACAAAAGTACCCTCATCATTAGCAATAGGAGGACGGTTAAACTCTAAAACGCTTGTTGCAGTATTGCTGTTAAGTTCGCCATCATTGACAACAAATTGAACTGTGCGATCGCTTAAATCGGGATCGGGATCTTCATTCTCATAAATAACCCGTCCCAAAATTGCCTCATACTGTGCTAAAGTTGCACTTCCGGTAATACTCAAAACCCCCGTAGAGGTATCGTAATTCGGCCTCACCCCCGCAGGTAATCCACTAACAGATAAACCCTCATTGACGCCATCTGGAGGATTAACTAACGTCACTGTTGCTGACGCAATATTTGTATTATCGGGGTCAACAACACTGGTATTTCCAACATTAACAACGGCTGTACCTGTTCCGCCAGTGGTAAAAATGCTAGCGTAATCAGTACCCGTTGTAGTCGTGTCTACATCCAACAAAGGCGGATCATTAACTGCAATAATATCAATGCTTGAAGTCGCCGTATTGCTACTAAGTTCACCATCATTGACAAACACTTCAATTGTGCGGGTTGTGGTGTTGGGATTTTGGGAGAGGTTATTGTAAACCACTTGACCAATAGCGGTTTCATACTGTAGTAACGTTGCAGATCCCGTTAAATTCAGAACACCAGTCTGAGTATCATATTCACCAGCAGTAATTCCGCTAGGTAATACTCCATTAACCAACAAAATATCATTCGTACCATCGAAAATGTTAGTCAAAGTAACGGTCGCTGACTCAATATTAGAATTATCTGGATCAACAACACTAATATTCCCAGAACTTGCGATACTAACTGCGCCTCCATCTTCTGTAAATGTATTCGTAAAGTCTGTAATTGTTGCAGTCGTATCGAGAACAAGTTCCGGCGGATCATTAACTGGAATAATCTCAAGATTTGTCACCGCAATATTGCTACTACTCAAACCATCATTAACCGTTACCTCAATTTCTCGGCTAACATCAGTGGGATTTTCGGAGGTATTTGTATAAACAATTTGTTCAATTGCAGTTTGATAATCTTCTAACGTTGCGCTACCTGTGAGTGAAACAACTCCAGTAGATGTATTATAGCCAAAGTTAATCGGTGCAGGTAAACTTCCGTCACTGATCACTGATAAACTTTCAGCATCGCCATCTTGCAAGTTTGTAATCGCAATAGTCGCCGATTCTAGACTGGTATTATTAAAGTCAGTAATACTCACAGAATTTGCAATATTAACGGCAGTACCTCCCTCGGTAAAACTGGTGTTAAAACCTCTTCCCTCTGCGGTTTCATCCAAGTCTAACTCCGGTGCAAAGTTAACTTGTACCGTTGCAGTAGCAACATTACTCTCCTCGATTCCATCATTAACAACCACCTCAATAATACGGTTAGTCGTATCAGGAACTTCCGCAGTATTATTGTAGACTATTTTGCTGATTGCGCTTTCATAAGTAGCGAGGAGTGCAGTTCCCGTTAACGTAATGATTCCCGTTTCTGGATTAAAATCACCGACTGTAATTGCATTGGTTAAAGTACCCGTAAAAGTTAGGGTTTCACCCTCATCTTGAGGATTGGTAAGTGTTACCGTCGCTGATACCAAATTGGTATTATCCGTATCGGTAATATCAACTTTATTGCCAATTGATACGGTAGTTCTTCCGACGGTAAATGTAGTGGTTAAATTGTTTCCGTCTGTTGTACTATCGAGATCTAAAATTGGCGGATCATTATTGATTTCAACATTAATAAAAACGGTTGCAGTTCCCGTTTGACCATTACTATCAACGGCTGTATAAGTAAACGAATCAACACCAGAAAAACCTTCTGGGGGCGTATAAATTAACGACTGACTATTAATTGTAACTGTTCCGCCATTTTCTGTGGTGTTATCGACCTGAGTAATTGTCAAAATATCGATCAGTCCACCTGCTGCTAAATCATTCTCTAACAGTTGAGTTGTACTAATAGTCAATTGCTCATTTTGTAATCCAGTGAAGTTATCATCACTGAGTTCTGGAGGGTTTGTATTCGGTGTAGGAGTGGGAGCAGGGGGAGGCGTGGGTTCTGGGGGAGTAGGTGAGGGCGTAGGTGAACCCCCTGGAGTGGGGCTGGGTGTAGGTGTAGGTGTAGGTGTGTCTGTCGGTGTAGGTGTGTCTGTCGGTGTAGGTGTATCTGTCGGTGTAGGTGTATCTGTAGGCGTCGGTGTCGGTGTGGGAGTTGGTGTGGGAGTCGGTGTGGGAGTTGGTGTGGGTGTATCTGTAGGCGTGGGTGTATCTGTAGGCGTCGGTGTATCTGTAGGCGTCGGTGTATCTGTAGGCGTCGGTGTATCTGTAGGCGTCGGTGTGATAGGACTATCTGGGTTTTCAATAAAGTCTGTGGTGGTGAAATTCGCACTACTAACACCTTGGAGAACCGCTAAAAATTCCCCTGTATTTTTATCAATCAGAACCGTATCGCTTCCTCGTCCTTCGATTAATAGATCTTCAAAAACAAGCCCACCTGTTAATCCAATTTTGTCAACACCTGCATCAAAATCTGTAATAATATCAGCCTGTTCAATCGTTTGACCCCCTGTAGTTCCGATAATAATACTACCACCGGACTCAGACTGATTTAGCACCAAACCAATAGAGAAAATATCGCTTCCTTCGCCACCTGTCAGAACATCAGCACCGCGATCGCCAATTAACAGATCATTACCGATATCACCCGATAACGTATCAGGGCCTTTACCCCCATTGAGAATATCTTCGCCTTGACCCCCAAAAATCCCATCGGCGCCAATATCACCACTGAGAACATCATCACCTGCATTTCCGATAAGTTGATCATTTCCCGCCCCTCCGAAAGCCGTATCATTCCCGACATCGCCGAAAATAATATCATTCCCTTCGCCACCGATCGCACTATCATCACCTTGACCGCCATAAAGTTGATCATCGCCAATACCGCCATCGAGGAGATCAGTCCCGGAGTTTCCAAACAAGAGATCATTTTCATCACCCCCAAAAACAGAGTCATTTCCCTCACCGCCAACAACGGTATCATTCCCCTTGTCACCTAAAACAACATCATCGCCAATACCGCCATTTAAACTATCATTATTCTGACCGCCATACATAGTATCGGCGCCAACTCCGCCTAAAAGCGTGTCTGAGTCTTTATCCCCAAAAATTGAGTCATCGCCTGCATCTCCTAAAATAAAGTCATTACCTTGACCCCCTCGCAGACAGTCATTTCCTTCACCGCCTTGAATGCCATCATTACCTTGATTTCCGTTAATAACATCATCACCTCCGTCTCCACTGAGAATGTCATCTCCGGCTAAACCAAAAACGGTATCATCACCATCAAGGGCGGAAATATTGTCATTGAAGTCGCTACCCAAGATTGAGTCCCCATCTTCGGTTCCCACACCAGCGCCTTGAATAAAGATAAACTCAGGTTCCGGTTCAGGTTCGGGTTCAGGTTCCGGTTCCGGTTCCGGTTCCGGTTCCGGTTCAGGTTCGGGTTCCGGTTCAGGATCAGGTGTGGGTGTAGGTGCGGGTGTGGGTGCGGGTGTAGGTGCGGGTGTGGGTGCGGGTGTAGGTGCGGGTGTGGGTGCGGGTGTCGGTTCAGGGTCAGGTTCGGGTTCGGGGGGTTCAAAGTCATCCGGTGTAAACAGAAACGAACCCGCAGGCCC
This sequence comes from Limnoraphis robusta BA-68 BA1, assembly GCF_034932365.1. Taxonomy (NCBI): domain Bacteria; kingdom Bacillati; phylum Cyanobacteriota; class Cyanophyceae; order Oscillatoriales; family Sirenicapillariaceae; genus Limnoraphis; species Limnoraphis robusta. The sequence continues at coordinate 56,591 of NZ_JAYGHR010000086.1, forward strand.
CGGTTCAACCTCTCCCGCATCACCAGCAAGAGTTTCAAAGCCGCCATCTTCTACTGGACGTAAAACAATCAGTTGACCCGTTTCAACCGATACCGCTTCTAAATAGTTTTCATTCGGAACAAATACCAGTTGTCCGCCTTGGTTAACTAACGTTCCAAATCCTAAATCTTCGGGACTAATACTCTGAACAATACCCGGTGTATCTGTTTCAACCAGAACAGCAATTTCACCTACAAATAATAATCGATTACTGGGTTGAACTCGTCGAGCGACAACCGCAGAAATTTCTGAAACACCAACACCTGTAGAGGTCATAATTTTAACTCCTTTTTAAAAAAATCAGTCGTAAAAAGCCAGGGATTAAAGCATAAAAAATCAGGCAATTCATTCTAGGGGCGGGTTCACTTATATTGACATTTTCCCAAAAACAATATTAATAAACCCGCCCTGACTCACTAAATAATCGTGAAGTCGTCCGAACCGATAATCGTACTAATATTATCAGTTGATGGGTCAATAGATGCCAGAATAGCCAAGTTAAACGCAGGTAAACTATCATCGCTCAAGTCTGGATCAAAAGCGAGAACATAGTTCCCTGGAAAACCCGGGAAGCTGAGATTATTTCGATAGACAATTAACGCCGAACTATCATTAGAACCATTTTGATTTTTCAGTTGAGCATTTACCGCTTGAACATCATCAAAAGTATCTCGGAAAATGATCAACTGTCGGCCCGTAATATCATCCCCTTCCGAACCCAAGCTGCTGATAATAATACTTTGCAGAGGTGTAGACGTACCCACATTTGAAACCAAACCGGGGAAACTCACTCCCGATGAAAAAATAAAGAACTGATCGTTACCCGCCTGATCAAAGTCACTAATAATATCAACCCCTTGACCCTGATTGCTATAGTAGAAAACATCATTTCCGGCATCCGAAATCAAGAGATCGCCACCTGCACCCCCCTCGAGGGTATCATCTCCCAAACCCCCTCGGATGGTATCATTACCCCCATCTCCGAACATCAGATCATTATCTTCCCGTCCAAAGATCACATCATCGTTATCTCCACCAAAAATGGAGTCATTCCCCTGTTCTCCAATCAGAGAGTCATTACCCTTTTCTCCAAAAATATTATCGTTTCCAACTCCACCACTGATGGTGTCATTTCCCCCACTCAGAGAACTAATTCCTCTATCTCCTAACAGGGTGTCATCTCCCTGATCGCCGGAAATGGAGTCATTCCCCTGATCGCCTGCAATTACATCACTATTATCTTGACCCAGCAGAGTGTCGTCATCTTCTCCACCCCGGATAAAATCACGACCCACACCACCAAAGATCACATCTTGACCTTCGTCTCCGCGTAGGGTATCCTCACCTGCATTCCCATTGAGAGTATCATTACCAATTCCGCCAACCAGAGAATCATTCCCCTCTTGACCCAACAGAGTATCATTGCCGTCACCGCCGTCAATGACGTCATTACCCGTACCGCCATCGAGGGAGTCATTACCGCCTAAGCCTTGAATCACATCACGACCACCAGCCCCTAAGATAGTGTCATTAACATCTGTACCGACGATCGCTTCACCTAAGTCGCTACCATTGGTTGCATTTCCGGGGGTTGTATTTAACGTGCGGTCAACGAGAGTAATATTAAAGAAGGCTTGCGGTAAAGTCCCAATACCATCTGTAACCGCAAAGATGAATTCATCTGCTCCCGCAGGGCCATTGCCGTCATAGCCAATTGAACCCTTATCAATATCTTCCTGAGTAAAGCGATCGCCGAGTCGCAAGGGTTCAGTTTGGCTTCCCCGTCGCAGCAAATCACCGCGTTGAGTCCCTTGGGTGATAATGTACTGAATTTGACTGGGGGGATCATCGGGATCGACCGCTAACAAGGTATCTCGGCTAATGCTTGTCGCTTGAGGATTGCTCAAATCGACCACTAACAATTGATTATTCGCTAGAACCGGAGGCTGATTAACGCTGATGGTGACTAATGCGGTATCGCTATTATTCCCAGTGTCAATAATCGTATAGCTAAAGGTATCAACTCCCAGAAAACCCGATCGAGGAACATAAGTAAAGACTCCACCGCCTTGATTGATCAGTTGTCCGCCTGTGGTTGGACTAAAGGCGGTGACTTGAATTACATCACCGTCAGGGTCGGTATCATTGGCCAGAACGTTAAAAGTAACGGGTTGATCCTGATTTCTCCTAATCTGATCATCATTCGCCACAGGTGGGCGGTTTGGCGGAGGTGTGGGTGTTGGATCGGGTGTTGGGGTGGGATCGGGTGTGGGTGTTGGATCGGGTGTGGGTGTTGGATCGGGTGTGGGTGTTGGATCGGGTGTTGGGGTTGGAGTTGGAGGTGTTGGAGTTGGAGTTGGAGGGGTAGGAGTGGGAGTTGGAGGTGTTGGGGTTGGAGTTGGAGGGGTAGGAGTGGGAGTTGGAGGTGTCGGTAAATTATCGAGGGAAACGGAAACAAAGTTATTTTCACTCAAGCTACCACTATCAACCCCAAGCAATACGGCTAAATATTCTCCTTCTTCGCCTCGACGAATAATTGTATCTCCGGCGTTTTCGCTGCTTTGAGAAATATCGAGATCGCTGAAGTTCAACCCTCCAGCTAACCCAATAAAGTCATCCGGTTGAAAATCTTGAACAATATTGGCTTCTTCAATACTCGCACCGCCTGTACCTTCTGCGATCGCAAAGGTATCACTTCCGGTACCGCCTGTTAAAGTATCGGCGCCTTCTCCACCAAACAGAAAATCAGATCCCACTTCACCGGAGAGTTGGTCGTTACCCTCTCCACCCAAAACTGCATCCGAACCTGTTCCAGCAAAAATGGTATCATTTCCGGTATCACCTGATAGCGAGTCCGCGCCATCATTGCCAAAAATTAGGTCTTCGCCACTGCCGCCATAAACGCTATCATTGCCTTCATCCCCCCAGAGAACATCATTATCTTTATCTCCAAACAGCAGGTCATCATCTAAACCGCCTCGTAGGGAATCATTAGATTGTCCGCCGTAGAGGGAATCTCGACCTTGACCCCCGATTAGAGTATCTTCGCCTAAATTACCAAATAAACCATCATCCCCTTCATCTCCAACGAGGCGATCGCTTTGTTTTCCACCATAAATTTGATCGTTGCCTGTTCCCCCTTCTAAGGTATCATTGCCTTCATTTCCAAACAGAAAATCATTGCCTTCATTTCCCCTGAGTTGGTCATCTCCGGCTAAACCAAAAATACTGTCATTTCCTTCTAAACCATCAATCACATCTTCTCCCGATGAACCGGTGATGGTATCATCTTCGGTGGTTCCTTTGCCAATGCCTTCGATCAGAATCGGTAGATCTTGAGGAATAACATTAATCACGACTTCAGCTAAATCTGTAGCGGTACCGTCGGTAACGGTATAACTAAAGCCATCTTGACCAAAAAATTCGCGGTTGGGTTCGTAGGTAAAGATTCCCGCTCCCGCAAAAGTGATTGTACCATTTTGGGTTTGAGTAAATGTCCCAATACTCAGGGTATCCCCATCGGGATCGGTATCGTTTTCTAAGACGTTAAAGAAGGTGGAATCACCTTGCTTCGTTTGGAATTGATCATTGACACCGACAGGAGGTTGATTGGATCTGAGGGTATCATCACCGCCACCGCCATCGGTTGTATCATCGCCGCCACCGCCATCAGTCGTATCATCGCCGCCACCGCCATCAGTCGTATCATCGCCGCCACCGCCATCAGTCGTATCATCGCCGCCACCGCCATCAGTCGTATCATCGCCGCCACCGCCATCAACGGTATCATCACCAGCAAATGGAGGAAGACTGATTAATGAGACAAACAAAACACCTGTTGATCCTCCGGGTAAAGTTGTCCCGAAGATCTCCTCAATTTCGAGATCTTCTTCAAATTCTAAGCCTTCGTTTTGGATGCGGTTTGAGAAATTGAAAGTCTGAAAAACTCTGTTACCGCCTTGGGTAAATTCTGTTTCTGCAATCTCAATCAGAATGGGTGTACTTGTAATCGGATTAAGAACAAAACTGCCATCGGCATCGACTAAATTCGCAGCAACGCTAATAAAACCTACCCCTACACTGGTCATAATTTAACCTCCTATCAATTGACCTAATTTGTCCAATATTTTGTGAAAATTAATCCCGCCAACTTTTGGCTGTTAAACTCTAAAAAGATTCTATTTTGTGCTATTTTTTGGGATTTTATCAAGACCTTAAACACCCTCAGCTTTCAATTTAGATATCATGTGTTATTGGGTTTTGTAAAATGTAAATCAGCCCGAGAGATCGGTCTAATCATTTGAGAGTTGAACCCCATTCACCGTTTAGAGTTTACAAATTCATCAGGGAAATTGACAACTTTGGGATAGTCTAGATAGATTTATAGATTTAAAAAATATATCTCTAAAGCCTTTAGAAAATACCGAAACAATTAGCGATTGATTGAGACCAGTGAACCTTTTAATGTTAATCATTATGTTTGTATCTGCCAGTCTGATTGAACAAAAAGTTGGCGCTTCGGGAGGATAAACGAGTCCAAACTAACAACAGGAGAGTAAACCGATAGAATTTTATTGCACTTCGAGAGAAGACTCTCAGTTTTGATGATGCAGCCTAAATCAAGAATTAATTCTTCATCTTTTCTCTGGCAGGAGACTCCCGTTATAATCTTCGATTTAACGGGAGAGGAATGCCAGTCCTTTATGTAGGTTTACAACTAGGTGACTTGAATAGCGAAGTAAACAAGTATTTTTGTCGTT
>NZ_JAYGHR010000087.1:0-61375 GCF_034932365.1 Limnoraphis robusta BA-68 BA1
TTGCATCGATTAGATGCTGGGTTTTTCAACTGGTTGAATACCCTGCCAGTAGAGTTATTATAGCATTTGAAAGAGCCTTATATCCCCATACCTAAAAGGTAGGGGCGTGTGCGGCAATTTTTGGTAACAAGCTGTTGGATGTTAAAACATCCCTAAAAAGGATGATGATTTGATTTGGGCGAGCATTGCCTTCACAATAAGATACCAGAAAGCGCATCTCTGCTTTCAGCTTTTTTTCACTCAGCCCGATCAGCCACTCGAACCTGCCGCTTTGCTGCCGACTTCTCCTGAGTCCCGTTCACCGACTCTCGGTTAATTATCGCCACTGAATTGACTCACCCACGGCTTCGGTGATCGAAGGTTCGATCACTTCTCCCTGAAGCAATTGGGCGATCGCCTGTTTGAGATAGGGCCTACTGATTGACTCGGCTGAGTCTGGGTTATCATCAATTTGGCCACGATAACAAATAATGCCCTGTTGATCCAGTAAGAAGGCTTCTGGAATGACACGCGCCCCAAAGCAATTCGCGACATCTTGAGTCACGTCCCGAATATAGGGAAAATTCAGGTGATTGCCTTGGGCAAATTCCTTCATTTTCTCAAAATTGTCTTCTGGAGATCGGATCGCATCATTGGCGTTAATCCCCACCAGAGTGACACCTTGATCCGCATACTCCTGTTGAAGCTGTTTGAGACGCTCAAGATACAAAAGCACACTAGAGCATTGGTTCGACATGAAAATCACAGCAACTGCCCTATACCTCTCTAAATATCGAGCTAAATGATGCACCTCGCCATCTACTCCAGGCAGTTCAAAATCAGGAGCATAACTATTAATTGCAGTACCCTTCATGTTTAGACGTATTGCCAAATCTCTATCACAACAATAAACCAGCACGTACTCGTTTCAGTAGACCGATGCTCTAACCCCTACTTTAACTCACAATCTGAAAATCCCCTAATTCGTGACAGGGGAGGCGGGGGAAGTGGGGGAGAATCACAACAATTGCATTAAAAATCTCTACTGGAGTAAACCTGTCGCTAGGGCATGATATCCAATTAATTTATAAGTCAGTTTTGCGGATGTAAATTCAGAAACCACACAATCTGCTACAGGCGCCAACTCCATGACATCACAGCCAATAACAGTATGAGTGGTAAATAAACGCCGCAAAAACGCCAGTAAACCATACCAACTCAATCCTCCCGGTTCGGGTGTGCCGACTCCGGGCATGGAACTAGGGTCAATTCCATCTAAGTCTATCGTGAGAAAGACTCGTTTTGTGGGAATTGCGGCGATCGCTTTTTCGATCCAGTCAGGTTGAGTGGCGATGTCTCGCGCCCAAAATATGGGGAGTTGTTTTTCTTTGATTAAATTGGCTTCTTCGAGACACAAACTGCGAATTCCCACTTGAACTGTGGGTAGTCCCATCTCAACGACTCGCCGCATCACACAAGCATGATTGTGGATTGTCCCTTCATATTCATAGCGTAAGTCGCCATGAGCGTCAATTTGAACGACGGTAAACGGTTCATCGGACAGTTGTTGATACCCGGCAACGACTCCTGCGGTAATACTATGTTCACCGCCCAAGGCAATCACAAATTTACCGGAACTTGCCAAATCATAAACGGTTTGTTGGGTAACTTGCAGCATTTGTTCAGAAGAAACCGTTTGGCTGCGAGTATCAGCGATGGGAGAATGGGTGTAAATTCCCACTGCAAAACAGACTTCGCACTGGAGTTCGTCATCGTAGCATTCAAGCTGATGAGAGGCATCTAATAGGGCTTCTGGGCCGTTTTGACAGCCTTTGCGGTAACTGGTTGTTGCTTCAAAAGGAATCGGTAAAATGGCAATCTGGGCGGTTTCGGCGTCGGGTACAATTTCTGAGCCTAAAAAATCAACGAGGGAAGTTGAGGTTTGGGTTGATGTCATCGGGGTAATCAATCGGTAACTAGGGGTTGAATAATATCACCCTAGATTTTGACATATTCATACCCCATCGAGAGCTAATTGAGCAATAAAGGGATACGGTTGCCCCTGTTGGCGGCGATTCTATCATTTCCGGATTGAAAATCCATCGAATACTTGCTAGAGTTTTTATAGTCAATTCATAACAGCTTCCGAACATCTGTCAACCAACAATCATTCAATGATCGCTTTGATTAGGGAATTCAATCGTGTATAAAATTATCACCGTAGGCAAAGTCATTTTGGGAAGTTTTTTGATTTCTGTTCCTTCAATTGTCTTGCCCCTGGGTTGGGGTTTTAGAACTTCAGTTGCACAAGCTCAAACCATCCAGTACCAACTTGATGAAGAACTTAACTTCAAGTCTGAATTAAAACCGATAACGTCTAACGAATTTTGCGATCTCGATAGTACAATCTCTAACTTTCAACTCGGTCAACTGCAAGGGGATTTTCAAAAATGGCCGGAGGTTGAAGATTTTATGATTAACCAGATGTCAAAAGATTTGAAGAAGATTTTATTAACTTTCGCGGCGTTTGAAAAATCCTTTGTATCTAGTTTCTTAGAGGCCATAAATGAATCCCTCATAATAGAAAACTTCTTTACCACAGTATTGGTTGGCGGTAACGTTAAACAAGTCTTTGTTGATTTTCCAAAGTTATTTGCCAATACTCTCGCTAATTTTGGCGTGGCTTTCCTGTTCAATCAAATTATTCAACCCGGTCAGAAGAAAAAGCTAGCCAACTTAATGAATGAAGCTTATAACCTGGGCAACTATTACTACAACTTGAGACAATCCGACAGAGCATTTAAATTATTTGGTATCAGTATAGGATCGGCATCTAAGCTTGAAAATGACTTGATTACAATCCGAGCATTAAATCAAACTGCAAGTATTGCTAATGATTTAAAATACTATGACGTAGCCTTAGCGCAATACGCTCAGACCTTGAATATTTCTCAAGAGCTAGGCGATGGGATAGAAGCTGGAAATTCCCTTAACCAAATCGGAGAAATTTATAAACAAAAGTCGGATTATAAACAAGCTTTAGAAGCTTTTCAAAAAGCTTTGCAAGCGGTTCGAGAACCCAATCAAACTCGAATCACACTGGAAGAAGATGAGGATAAAAATCTACAACTCAATGAAAAGGTTGTTGAAGGAGAAATTCTAAACAATCTCGGCGAACTGTATAATCAGAGAGAAAAATACAATCAAGTAATTGATTATTCTCGCCAAGCAATAGCTCTTGCTCAGGAAGCTTCCGACCGAAAAATCGAAGCAAAAGCGCTCAATAACTTGGGAGTAGCTTACAAAAATCTCGGCAAATTTACCGAAGCACTAGAGGCTCATAAACAGGCTTTAATCATTTATCAAGAGATTGCCGATCCGGCTGAACTAGCCCAAACTCAAACCCATCTCGGGAGTGTTTATAATAGCTTGGGAGAATATGCTCAAGTTGCTCAACTTCATCAAAACGCGATCGCAACGGCTCAAGCCATTAATAACCCAGAACTCCAAACCAATATTTTCAGTAATATTGGTTACTTTTATAATAGTATAGGACAAGATGATCAAGCTTTACAATACCATCAACTAGCGTTAGAGATTGCCCGAGAAATTGAAAATACTTTTCTAGAAGGACGGGCTTTAAACGACATTGGAAATATTTATACACAACAGGGAAAATACGATGAAGCGTTGAATTTTAATCAGCAGGTTTTAGCCCTTGCTGAACAATCAGAGATTCAACAACTAGAAGCAATCGCCTTAAGCAGTATTGGTCGCATCCAACAAGAACAGGGGCAATGGATGGAGGCATTAGAATCATATCAAATCGGTCTTGTTCTTCAGCAGCGATTAGAAAATCGGGCTGGAGAAGCGGCGATATTAGCTAATTTAGGAGAGGTTTATATCAATCGACTGAGCTACGATAAAGCTCTAGAGTTACTGCAACAATCTTTATTAATTTATCAAGAAGCAGGTGACAAAGCTGGCGAAGGATTTACGTTAAATTTGATCGCCTCAGTCTACAATAGACAGGCAAAATATGCGGAAGCAGAACAAACATTATGGAAGGCGTTGAAAGTTCTAGAACCGCTACGAACCGACTTGAGCGACACGCAAAAAATTTCGATTTTTGATACCCAAGTTTCGACCTATTCTAGATTACAACAAGCCCTAATTTATCAGAATAAAATAGAGACTGCATTAGAAGTTTCCGAACGAGGACGTGCCAGACCTTTAGTTGAACTTCTGTCAGAACGATATAATCAATCCACATTTACATTACCCGATCTGGCAAAAATTCAACAAATTGCTAAAACTCAAAATGCAACCTTAGTACAGTATTCAATTCTCTACGAGCAAGTTCAACTTGACGGTCGAGTTCAATCCAAAGAATCCGAACTGTATATTTGGGTAATCAAACCGACAGGTGAAGTCGAATTTCGTCAAACCAATCTCCGACCCCTTTGGCAACAAAAAACCTCTCTTTCGGGATTAGTTCAAATCAGCCGTCAATCGATAGGAGTAGAGCGTCAAGCCTTACAATTTGTAGAGAACCAAGAGAGTTCGATAGACTCATCTACACCCCAACAAAATTTACAACAACTCCATCAACTTTTGATCGAACCCATTGCCGAACTGTTACCCACTGATGAAAATGAACGAGTTATTTTCATTCCGCAAGGTGAGCTATTTTTAGTTCCTTTTCCGGCGTTAAAAGATGCTGAAAATAACTATTTAATTCAAAAACATACAATTCTCACTGCACCTGCAATTCAAATCTTAGAACTGACTCAACAACAGCGCCAAAAAGTATCAGGTCAGGATATATTAATTGTAGGCAATCCCACGATGCCAACCGTGCCATCACAAACCAATCTTTCCGCAGAGGAAATCACCGCTCAGTTAAGTGATACCCGAGGCGAACAGTTAAGCGATCTTCCGGGTGCGGAAACAGAAGCTAGAGAAATTGCTCGGATTTTTCAGACTGAACCTTTACTCAAAGATGACGCCACCAAAGCTGCTGTATTAAGAAAAATGCCTTCCAGTCGAATTATTCATCTGGCAACTCATGGACTACTGGATAATTTTGGTTTGGGAATACCCGGAGCAATTGCTTTGGCGCCCGATACATCAATCCCTGAGAATTCTACAAACAATTCTAACTGTTTATTGAAGACCAAAAACTTGACTGAAAGCTATTGGGTTGATATAATTTCTTATTTAGCAAATCCTCCCAAAAAGCTTTTAAACTTCGATGGCTTTCTCACTTCTAGAGAAATTCTTGACCTAAAATTAAATGCGGAATTAGTGGTTTTAAGTGCTTGTAGTACCGGAGGTGGAGAAATTACAGGAGATGGTGTTCTGGGTTTATCTCGTGCGTTTATTGCTGCGGGTGTACCGAGTTTAATTGTTTCGCTGTGGAATGTTAAAGATCAACCGACGGCTGAATTAATGACAGCATTTTATCAAAACCTCAAAGCCAATCCTGACAAAGCTCAAGCTTTGCGTCAAGCGATGCTAACTTTAGCCGAAAAATATTCCGAACAACCCCAATTTTGGGCGGCGTTTACACTCATTGGTGAGGCTCAATAACAACTGAATTTTAAACTTTTAAAATAGGGGAATAGGTTTATGATTAGGCGCCGTCGCTTCCTAGAACTGACAGGTTCTACGACTTTAGCCACTCTCGGACTCAACGCTTATAATCTTCAACAAAAAAGCAATCGCTATGGTAAAGTTATCGCTCAAGATACCCCTCGCAAACTGGCACTTTTAGTTGGAATTAATGATTATCGCTCTTGGCCAAATCTCAAAGGTTGTGTCACTGATGTTGATTTACAGCAGGAACTTTTAATTCATCGTTTTGGTTTCAATCCTCAAGATATTATTCGGCTGACAACAGATTCAAACGATCAAAAACCGACCCGAAGTAATATTTTAACTGCATTTGAAGAACACTTAATTAAACAAGCTCAACCAGGCGATGTAGTCGTTTTTCACTTTTCGGGTCATGGTTCTCAACAGATGGACCCAAACCCAATTCAAGACTGTCCAAATAATCCAATTCCTGCTCAAAGTAATCCCGCAAATAGCACGTTTGTTGTGGCTGATACCGATTCAGCCCCCGATATTATGGGACGAACATTGTTTTTATTAATGTCTCTTTTGAAAACGGAAAATGTGACTGCGGTGCTAGATAGTTGTTATTCTGGCGGAGGAACAAGGGGAATTCATCGAGTGCGTTCTGTCTCAAAAAATGCAAGACTTGTTTTTGAAGAACTCGATTATCAGCAAAGTTTATTAACTCAACTTCAATGGTCTCAAGAAGAATTTTTTCGCCGTCGTTGTAGAGCGCGAAAAGGGGTTGTAATTGCTTCAGCCAGAGCGGATGAAGAGGCGATAGATGCTGATTTTGGTGACTTTCATGCGGGAGCTTTTACTTATTTTATGACTCAATATCTTTGGCAAGAACAGTCTACTGTTGAACGAACAATTACTCAAGTTCGTCGTTCGATTAGGAGGAAATCCAGACAGAATCCGCTTGCGGATGGGACTGAAAATAAACCTGTTTATTTTCAAAAGATTACAGCACCGCCAACCGATGCAGTAGTTACAAACGTTCAGAATAATGGAGCGACGCTTTGGTTGGGAGGACTCGATGAAAACAGTTTAGAAGCCTTTTCGTCGGGTTCAGTTTTTTCGATTTTAGATGAAAATAATCAGTCTACGGGGGATGAAATTCGTTTAGAAAAACGTCAGGGATTAGTGGGAGAAGCGACTTGGCAAAAACCAACGCCTGCGTCTCTCCAACCGGGAACATTATTGCGTGAAAAAAGCCGCACAGTTCCCACAGATTTAAACTTACGCATTGGACTTGATATTTCTATTGCTTCAGACAGCAAAACCGTTGAACGCGCAATTTCTAACATTAAGCGCTTAAAAGTTATTCCCATGCAGAGGGGAGATATTCCCTATCCCGGTGGAGTTGACTATATTTTTAGCCGGATAACTGCTGATATTCAACAACAATTACAGTCTCAAGAATTGACGGATTTACCTCCCATAGGAAGTTTAGGTTTATTCACCCCAGAACTCAATCCAATTCCTAAATCTTTTGGTGAACCCGGTGAAAGTATTCTGGCTGCAATTAATCGTTTAGAGGCAAAATTAAAAGCATTTTTGGTTGTTCGTTTAGTTAAAACAACTCTCAATGCTCAGTCTTCTCAGTTAGCAGTTGATGCCTCTGTTCGTTTAGTTGATCAACCTAATCAAATTTTAGCACGAACCCGCACCCAAAAAGCAAACAGTGAAGATGATTTTGAAAGCTCAATCGCTCAACTTAAATTGAAGCAACCCTTTCAATTTCATGTAAAAAACTACGGACTGAGTACGCTTTATGTGCTGATGATGGTAGTTGATTCTCAAGGTGGGCTTTACATTACTTTTCCGGGAGCGGGTGAGATTTCTGATGAGGAAATGCAACTTTTACCGAATCAAATTCAACAGAGTGAAACCTTACAAGCCGTTGAAATTGTAAGGGGGGAAGCTTTAATCATTGTCAGCCGTGATCCGATGAGTCAAACGATGAATATGTTACGCTCTCTAGCCAGTGAACTGAATCAAAATGAAGGGACTGTTTCACTTCAAGAAGAAAGAACAGATAAAGGAAAAGATAGAGGACTTGATTTTATGAGTAAGTTATTTAATGATTTACGGGAGCGAAGTTCGGGTTCGTCCAGTGGACAGTTAAGTACGACGGATATAGCAACTTTGTCTATTTCCTTTGAGATTTCAGAGTAGGTTCAATTGGCTGATTTGGTAATAATTTCCCGTTCAGCCAATCGTTATCTAATTTAATCTTCGCAAAAGTTATGAGCAAGAACTTGTTGAATACTTTGTTTTAACTCGACGGAAGGATTGGCTACAGAAAAAATTTCTCGTAAAGCATCTGACCACCATCCTTGTTTGGCTAAATAGTGAGCTTTTTCTAAAGAAATTTCTTCAACAGAGGCTCCTTGAGACTGAAGTTGATTTTCTAGCTTTTTTAATTCTTCCTGAATGCGGTTTTGCTCTGGTATAACTTGAAAATAGGTTTGCTTCTTCGGTCCGATGGCTGTCAATCTCCAGTAGTAAACTTTTCCGGGTTTTAAGGGTTCACCTTGATACAAAATATGCGTCTTTCCGTTGGGAATATCAGCTTTCCAAATCGGATCTTTGATGATTTCTGATTCTTCAAATACTTCAATTTTTGTCGCATTTTCTCCATTGCTTTTCCAGAAAAAAAGCGGTTGAGAACTGACAACTTTTACGGGTTCTAAAGCAGCGTTTTCATTATTGCTATCAACCCAAGTTTTAGGCGCAATGGGACAAATTGGTCCTCGACCGCCCCCCGGCTCTTTCTTGCGTTGGAGGAAAAATAAAGGTCCGGTAAAGTGATCGGGTAATTCTATGGATTCAGATTGACGTTTTTGGCTACTTGAAGCAAAAAAAGTTTGTGCTTTCAAAGGTAAAATGGAAGAAAAAACTATCAAGATTCCGGTCGTAATTAAAAGAGTCGAGATTAACTTTTTATTGGTCATCGTTCGATTGTCCTCTACTTACATAAGTCCAAAAAACGACAAGTGGAAAAAAATAGGGAATCAGTATCCCTGGAGACATATAGATTTGCAACCCAACTAATATATAAACAACTGTAGCACCTTTTAAAACTCTAATCCAGTATTTTCGCTGATGAAGGTTTTCTCCCAGAAATAACAGAGTCCCTTTTCCAAAGATTGCTGCTAATCCTATCATCCACGCATCAGGAATGGCAACCACAAATCGCTGTCTCAATATATGATGAACCATATAAGCATGGATTTCTCCACCCGTTATACGGTCTGTGTCTCTCCCCCAAAATTTCACGGCTAGTGGGAGAGAAAAATTATCTTTTCCTTGACAGTTTAATCCCGCTTCTGGATGACCTCCGGGTGCAATAATAATAACTTGTTCATCAATATAGGGGGGAACTTGACCTGTTAGTAAATTCTGGGCGGAAATCGTTTCATAAACTTGAGTCGGTGGAAAAGAATAATCAATAATAGGATGCAGCCATTGAAAAAAACTTGCGGTTAAGGGAAGCTTTAGGTTGTAAATTTTCTGAGTTTTTTTATCCAAATCAACTGTTTCTAAACTTTTCAATAATGTCGCACGCAAAAACTGCTCGTTTTGTAAGTTCGGTTGCAGGAAATCAGCAAAATTTGTGTCAGCCTTAAGCTGATGAATCAGCGCTAAAAGATAGGAAAATGGACAACTTTCTACACAACTACCGTGATTCGGTAAAAGTTCGAGATATTGAGGAAAAAAATAAATATCTCCTTCTAAACTCCAATTGAGACTCGCAATGCGATCGCTAACTCCCAATTGAGGTTCTTCATTTTCAACCGCACCAAAGACAAACCAAGTATTTTGTTGGATGCTATTTCTAACTGCTTGAGCAAGTTTATCTGTATTTTCAGGCTGTTTTTGGTCTTGATCTAAAATATAATCAATTCCGATAGTATGTGCTTTTAGCTGAGACAGTCGAGTAATAAGTTTAGCTAAATAACTATAATTAATCGGACAAATTTCTTGGAATTTTTCTGGGGAAGCTTTGATGGATTCCCGATCGACTTGTACAATGAGTACGGGGGATTTTTGTTCTAGAGGTGAGATAAACTCGGGCTGTATCAGAAAACGATAAATTGCTTGTGCAAAGAGTCTAAATTCAAGTAATTTTTCTTGTACGGGTATTAATAAACTGAAAATCACAATGGTTAACAGAGAGAAAGCTTCCAGAGAACTGGGTAGCCAAAGTTTCCATCCCTGTTGTTTCAAGCGAAATAACTCAGCTTCAGGATGACGAAAAATAGATGGGATGAGATACGCTGAAGGATAGTGAATTCGCTTTTCTTGCTGTTGCAAAAACTCACAAGCATCCTGCATCGCTTCATGGGCGTCTTTAAACTCACTCAAGCTTTGTAAAAATTGCTGAAGAAATTCACCTGCAACTTGATTATGAATCGGTTCGCGCATGACTACAACTTGATTGAGTCCTAAATTAATCAGGGATTCAGCAATATTAATTCCATTGCAAGAGTTAAAAATAGCAAATTGAAGTCCATTTTGTTTGGCTTGTCTGAGTGCGGGTTCAATTTCACGAATAGAAATGGAAAGTTTGGGTGCAATACTAATTTCGCCTCCGGTGAGTTCAGTTTCATTACTATGTCCGGCAAAGAATAGAATATCCCAACCTCGTTTATCAGCTATTGCTTGATACATTATAGACAAAATCGCTTCGATATTTTCGTCTTTTTCCTCATCTTTTTTCCACTCTTTATCTAATCGAATCTCAGCAATATTACTCAACTTTTGTTGAAGAATTTCCCAATCTCCCGTAAAATTGAGTCGGTTATCTTCGCCAAGAATAGCTAAAACTCGAATTTTTCGACGCAGTGGATGTACAGATTCACAAAGAATATTATTCGGTGTACGAGCAATCCGAATTTTTCCAACTGTACCTAAATCTGTGCCGATTTCCCACGTTTCCCAAGGAAGCCGTGCTAATTCTAACGGAGTACAAGTCAAAAATACATCGACTCCTCCGGTTTCAGAATGAATCGCAGTTTGAGCAATTTGACGGCGGATAGCAGCCAATTCAGGACTCAATAACCAGTGATGAAATCGATCTAATAATTTGGCTTGTGCTTGCACAAGAGAAGAACGCCAATCTTGAGAAGAAGGGGTGATCTTGACAATTTTTTTCACCCTTCCCCGCAGGTGTTGATAATAATTAAGATAGGCGTTTTTCCACTGTTTATAAAGTTCGATTAATTCTGGAGAATATTCTAGCTGACTCGTGAGTATTTGTCCTTTTCCCCAAGAGAGTTCAAAATCGCATAAAGAAGCAATTTGACGAATTCTCAGCTTAAATGCGGTGCGGTTCATGTTGTCAGTTAATTAATAATCTCTGAGTTGGGTGAATTGCGATATTCAAATAATCGAGAAACTTGTATTTCTCCATCTGTTGTCGTAATAGTTACGAGGAATTTTTCATCATAGGTTCCTTCTATTTGTGCTAACAAGTAACTTTGATTGTGTTGAGAATCGAGTTTTTCTTCTGCTAAGATTCCGGTTTGATCGCTAATTCTTAACTCAATTTCAGGTAAAGAGGGTTGACCGGGAATAGGAGTGACAATCAAAAATAATGTCCATTCTTCCTGGGAATCTGCCAGTGACCAACTGAGTGGATATAACCGTATTTTATTGAGGATATCTTGATAAGCACCAACCGCTTCTTCAGGAATTTCTACCCCAAAATTATCTCGAATTTCATTAAAAATATTTGCTTCAAAAGGAGATGATGATGTTAGGTTTTGCCGAAAAACTCCCATAGGTAATGGTTGCCATGATAGTTCTTGTGCGAGTTCATTGACTTGAGACTGCAACCATTGTCCGACATTAAGGGCTTGTTGAGTGAGAATTTGTAATAAATCGGATAAATAAGTCGTTTGTTGTGGGGTATTTTCTGAATTAGAATGATGCAACCAGTTGAGTAATTCCGGATGGGTTAATAGCACAGATCCTTGTTCCCAACTGAGGCTATTCCATAAGGGACGAGATTGCAATTGTAGCAATTGAGTAGCGAGTTCGTCACGAATTTGAGAGAGTTCTGCTTGGCGAGTTGAGGGGATAGCAGGTAAGGGAATTGTTGCAGGTTTTAAACATTGCAAATACAGCAGCAACTCATCAGGTTGGGGGTTAAACCATTCCTTCTGTAAGGAATAAGTCCAGTCAATTTGAGGTTGTAATTGAGGGTGATAGGAGTTGAGTTGATCGTAACGTATAAATCCTAAAATTGCCGCAACTTCTAAGCTTTCGTCTATTCCCACGATCACATAAAAATGGGCTGTAAATTCGGGTAAATCAAGGATAGCTCTAGGAACATTTACTTCCGAATCACTCCAGTAATTTGTCGGAATCAAACAGACTTTAAACTCTCCAACTTGTAAGTGACAAACAACATCTAAAATATTAGCATAAGCAGGTTGCATAACGGAAGCTTTTTCTACAATAATCGTTAGCTCAGGTTCCCGTTTTTTCAACCAATCTTCAAAGCCAAACAATGCTAATAGCTGTAAATAAATTTGCCATTGCTGAGTTGATTTGTTAAGCTGTTGACTGAGTTCTAAAGCTTGGTCAATCTTTTCTGAATTGAGTGAGATGATTTCGGCTTCTTCTGCAAATTCAATTAAGTCATCAGTTAAATCGGTGATATAACTTGTCATTTTAATTCCTCCTAATTGGTGAAAATATAGATTAAATTTATCGCTTTTTCCTACAAAGTCTATTTTAGCATTGAAAATTGTAGGATTTATCGAGATATTCACAGATTAGTTTTGAAAGCTGACTTCGCTCTTTCCGTTTTTCTAAAGGTGTTTGAACTTCTTGACTGTGGCGATTAACAATTTTAGAAATTTCTTCTCCCAAAATATCTTGTACTTTTGATTCTAAGTCTAAAAGTTGCTCGGGACTCACATAATTTTGTGCAAGTTTAAAAACGCGATCGCATAAGCATTTTAAAGTTGTTCGACCGATATCGTTGCGTAATGCTTTTAATTGAAGTAAACGAGTTACATTTGTTTGGTCATTGAACTGAAGTTGATAAGCGATCTGACTCATCGATATTTCGCGACAATGAAATAAATGCAATGCTTTGAGAAAATTATCCGTCTTTATTTGGGCTTTTTGTTGTGCTTTTAGAGTGTTTTTTTGACCCTGATAATAGGTAATACGACCTTGAATAACTCGCCCGACTGCATGAGTTAAGCAAGCTTCAATCTGCTGACGATAAGCAACAGCAAAATCTTCTTGTTTTTCGGTTTCAGAGTCTATTTTACAAGGGAAATCAACCTCAACCAAAGTTTCTATTTTCTGAATTTCAACCTGTCCTTTTGTTAAGCGGTAAATCCGTTCTTGTCGCAAGAGTTTTGCTAAGTTTTGCAACTGTTCTAAGATCTCTTCCGGAGAATATTCACAAACGTTTGATAACAATTTTGCCATTTCAGACAACTGCTCTAAAGTTGGAGCCGGATAGGGTTTAGTGGAAGCAGATCGCCGTTGATTTAAAAGTTGGTTTCGATAAACACTATGATAAGAATTGAGCAGTTGCAAGGCATTTTCAATTTCGGTATCAGTGCGTTGAAACTCCGATAATAGACGTTGCAATTTTCCCGGAGAAGTCCGATTCAAAATCAACCAATCTGTTATCTGTTCAATCCCATGTTCAAGGAGAAATTGTTTAATTTTCTGATCCGTTTTGAGAACAGGATTTGTCCAAGTTGAGAGGGTTCCTTTTTCTGGATCGAAGTTTTGAAGAATGCGACTATAAAGAGATTCAGGATGCAGCGTTGGGGCTTGGCTTTTTGGAGCATATTCAAGAACTAAAGGGAAAATTTCATCAGAAGTAAAATTATGATTTTGACCAAATTTGTTTTCGAGTTCTAGACAAATATCTCGGATTTGATTAGAGATAAAACAGCACAGACAAACTTCTGCTAGTTGAGAAAATTTACTCTGATGCCATTGTACCAGTTGACGTTGAATCTGAGCATGACACTCTGAATGATCTAGTTTACCAAAGTGTTCTAGAACAAAAGCTTTTGCAGCTTCTACTTCTTGAATTTTACATTTCCCAAAACTGTCAACTTTCACCCACAACCAGTATCTTGATAGCACACTCATACCATTTTTCCTAACGCTTCGCCTCAGATTTTTAAGCAGTACATCAACTGTAAACAATGACCTCTAGCTTGTCAAGCTCAAGAAATGATCCCCTGGTTTTTAGGAGAGCCTGAATTGATTTCCGAACGATTAAACCGTTATAAACCTATTTTGAAGTTGTTCTGGGCTTACATTAGGAACAACAGCGATCATTGTTCCCGTAGATGCCTCTCGAATTAAGGTTCCAGAAACGTTACTATTATATCCCGAGAATAGTATACTTGAGGTTTGATCTCCTACAATTACCGAATCTTCTAACGCTTGATTGATATCTAAATTAACTGTAATTGAAACCTCCTGGATTTCTTCTAAAGCAATATTATTAGCCGTTAATCCTCCCGTCAAGCCGAATTGATCGACTCCCACTAAAAAATTTAAAATTAGATCGGCTCTGTTAACATTAAAGACATTGGGTTCTGCCTGAAGTAGATAAAGCTTACGGTTTGTGTCACTGAATAGATTATCTCTTCCGAGGATCATATCTCGCCCTAAATCTCCTGATAAAGTATCATTTCCCCCTCCCTGTCCTCCTATCAAATCATCTCCTTGACCCCCAAAGAGTTGATCGTTTCCCACACCTCCTAGTAAGAGATCATTATCCAAGTTACCCAACAAAACATTATTACCGAATAGGCCAGTCAAAACATCTTTACCCTGACCTCCATATAAAGTATCATTTCCTCCAGAACCTCCATCGATAAAGTCTTCTCCTTGATTGCCAAAAATCAAGTCATTTGAGGATGAACCGAAAACCGAATCATCTCCTTCTAGCATAAAAATACCGTCCGGAAAATCTGTCGCCTGCTGAGAGGTGATGGAAATATCTTCAGAACTAGCATCACCAATCAAACGTAATCCAGATGAGTCAGGTGTCAAAACCATAGTGCAGAGTTCCCCCGTATGAGAATGAATTATTGCTGTTCACTCTCCTCTATTTGCAACCGGGTGGAAGTTATGCAATTTTGGTAAATTGTGATTTTCTTCTAAAGCTGTGCGAATGTATTGCTAAAGGTTTTCTGCTTGTATTCTTGTTCACAGGGATGAGGCTGTTCGATGAACCAATGTTCACATCTGTCTAAAGAGAGAGAAGAAATTTGACTTCCGGTGGTTTCAAATTTGCCGTGCATACAAACATTGCCTTTATGATCGCGTAAAATGGCTTGAGCGGTATCGAGTGTAAATTCACCTTCGTTAAGTTGACACAAGAGTTGAACCCGTCCTTCTCGCGAGTCGTGAGAGGGAACCTGTACCCCACCTTCGGAAAAAATCTGAGCAAAATCAAAATCTTTTTCTCCTTTGCACCATCCCATTTCTATCGCGTAAGGAATCAGTTGAGGATGTCGTAAATCGCCTTGATTGCGGATACTTAAATCATTAGAAATTGAACGAGTTCCGCTTGTAACCTGTTCGGCTATCCAATATTGACCTGCTGTTTCTAAAACCCATGCTTCTGTCGGGTCAGCTATTATAAATGAGTTGTGATAAATCAGGGCAAAATGTTCGGCACTGTTTCCCCCTTGTCCATATTGTTCTAATAATTCTACTATACAATTTAGGGCTAAACTGGCAGTAGGGGAACGTTCTAGGGCGAGTCGCAATAAATCCATCCCCAACAAACCCGCACTATAATAAGGTTCAGTCGTCCAAACCGCTTCATTTCCGATGACAACTCCACACTCATTTGCACCCATTTCCGCCCCCCACATCCAGCGAGGTTTTGATAATATTACCGCTAATGTTTGGTTAACTTGAGGAATAGAAAGATAGGTACATTCTACTAATTCACCGGGAGGATGAGTCGTCGCGGGAATTGTCACCACATCTTGAATTTCTCCTTGTGGGCGATCGCTATTTTTCCCAAAAATCACATCCCCATTGAGGGTAGCATCGCTTAAGGCAACGAAGGTATCGCACATTGCAACAAATTCCCCTGAATTTAGTCTTTACTTATTTTGTCTCGTTCACCTGTCGATCTACAGTCCCAAATATTAATGTTTTCTTTAAATTTTTGGCTGGACTCCAATACTCTTGATTTTTGATTCATTTCATAATGACTTAAGTCCGGTTTTAATTAATTCTGACAAAATCAGAAATTGTCAAAATCCTGCCAATCCTGAAGATTGGTTTGAATCCGATTTACAGAATTTTGCAGTTCTTTTAACAAACTGTCTATTTTCTGGATAAACTCTCGTTCTTCGGCGTTTAATTTCCCCTTTGCCGCTTGAATTTCTAACTGTGACTTGGAAAGCAGAAACCGAATCAAAGGATCTAGATTAGATAAATTTTCTACCTGTAAACTTGTTAATTTTTCAAAAATATCCAGATAATTTGCAAAGTTTAAATCGCTAGGGAAATCAGTATAATTGCTAGGATTATCGCTATCGTTAATGCGGCTTGAGTCGTTGTTTTTTTTTGTTTAGACAGAATGAGTCTAGAAGTTGGAGAGGCTAACAATTGATTGCTATGGGGGATAATTTCCCATTCTTCATTTTCTATTCTATCAGATAAACCCCGCCAGACTCCCGACAGACTTAAAGCAGATTTGGCTTTTAAGGTCGTGATAATGATCAAAAAACCATCTCTTAAAGGAATAGAATAGTTTTGCAGTTCTTCAGCTAATTCTTGGCGTAATTTGGAGGAATTTTTACCCAGTTTACAAACGGTTTTTGCTGGCTGTGATTCTATCTTTTCTGGTGATGCTAACTGTTCAATTGCGTTTTTATTAACTTGAAAACCGTATTCTGCGCCGATGTTAATAGCCCGATCAATTTCTAATTCTAGTTCATTTTTTAACGCCAGAATAGCGAGAGAACGCAATTTTTTTTCGGCTTCTTCTGAGTTATAATCAACCCAAGCGATAGAATTTCTCACAGAACGCCCCATAAAATCTGCACGTTCTTCTCTGGCTTTTAATCCCGTTACAAGTAAGACAAATTCCGAATTTTGACGGGCGAGAATCATGGAAGGTTTTTGATGATCGATAACGGTTTCAACAGGTACTCTTTTAAAAATCGGTGGAGTTTCACGAATTAGACTCTCTGTTTTGATTTTAAACCAAGAATAATCTTGATCTTCTTTTTGACCTCGACTCAAAATGTAAATAGTCATCGTTTGTTCCTCTAAATTTTCAAACTCGGTTTACATCTATTTTAAATCTTTAACCATTGTTCACCTTTCAAAACCACAAAACCCTCGCTGGTTTTACAGCTATTAGCAAATTGTTTAACTGCGGTTCTCAGGTAAGCATCCCGGCTAAACCAATCTCGCAAAAAGTTAAAAATTCCCCAACTTTTTGAACGATCATCAAAATGCAATTTTAGCAAAAATCGCAAAAGATATCTGAGAGGTTGTTCGCTATCTTTCGGACTATATTGAGCATCGTGTCGGGTTTTCCGAAAGTAGAAATGAGGATTTTTGTTTTGATCGTATTCAACCCGAGAAAAGATCACACTTCCCACCGTTTGAACGGGAGTAATAACACTCGCTATCCAAGGGCTAACTTTCTCAGAATCAAAATATTGAATTAAATTTTCATAACTCTTTTTAACCCGTTCTATTAACTCTTTTGACTGTTTTTCATCTTTTAAATATTTCTCGCACTTGATTGGAGCAAAAATCACCAACCGGGGGGAATCTAAGCCTTGATAAGCGGCATTGAATAAGTCTTTAATTTGTTGGGGTCGATTAACTTTTTCGTTCAAAATCCCTTTTGGATCTTCCATCAAGGCCGGAGCGTCAATTGCAATTAAAACCGCTACAGATTCTCGCAACAGTGTTCTGACAAATTCTCTTTCTTCTTTGGAGGCTTTGCTTCCCAAATAGCCGCCCGGATAATCTCTAAACCGCAGTTGTAAGGAAGGTTTCTCTCCTTTTCGACCCAAACCAAAGGTAAAAGAACGCAAAGAATCGGGGCCAGAAATGGCTTCTGTTCCTTGAATTCCCATTCTTCCTCTCGGTTCAAATACATCCAGTAAACTCTTGAGATCGACTAAGTTATCTTGCAAAATTGCCGAGCTTTCATCATCGGGAGTTAGCTGTAAATCCGTCGAACCTATATTACTCTCAAACTGCTCATACATGGCGGTGAGAAGTGTTGTTTTACCGACTCCACTGGGGCCGAGCATTGTAATTTTAAGTTCCTTCATTTGTATCCTAAATTAATCCAAAAACGTCATTAAATTTAACTGGTTGGCTGCCGTTGCTCGTTCAACAGAATCCATCCATTCTCGTCGAGTTCGTGTCCGTTCTCCCAACTGTTCAAATTCGTTAGGCCAAACATCGTGACGAATTTCTTCTAAGAAAATACGCCATTCATTTTTTACTTCTTTCGCTCGCAAGACTCGATCCATAAATTCTTCTACGATAGCAAATCCGGCTTGACTCGGTTCGGCTAATAAATCATCTAAGGCTCGTTCGCATTTATAAACGGCTTCTGCTTGCAGAGATTTGAGACAATTTAAGACTTCTTGAGCGTTGGGAGAAGGAGAAAGTTGCAGGGAGGTTTCATCGGGAGTTAAATCATCAAGATGTTGGCGGATTCGGTGTTGAATTAAACCTCGATAGGAGAGTTCAAAGTCGGCTAAAATTTTAAAGCCTCGCCACAATTCACTGGGTTTATTTTCGACGATTTCTTCGGGAATCAGTTCGGAAATTTTTTTCAGGAATTCTACCCCGGTACTCTCGGTTAAACTGCCCAAACGACCCCGCTCTATTAACACTTGAGCGACTTGAGATTTTACCCGATCTAATCCTCGTTTTAACCCTTCATCTAGGGATAAAAAATGTTGAGATAAATGGGAGCGAACTTCGTTGAGATATTCATAATAAGCGTTGGGATAGCCGCCCACACCATCACGCTTGCGATTAATTTCGGCTTCGGTGGGAATACCCGCATCTTCTCGACAGGCTTTAATAGTGTTTTCTACTTGTTGCTTGAAGTCGGCATCTTGTACATCCCGTTGTTCTCTGAGTTCTCGCAAAAGGGCTTCTAAACCTGTGGTTAAATCTTCCCAAAGTCGATCAAATAAGGTCACAAATAAGGGAAACCAATTGTCGCGTCCGGTGACTCGTTCTAGGGCTTTTTCGGCTTTTTCGAGTTCGGAAGAAACGGTCTTTTGCAGTTGAATTAAACGGTCTTGAGTTGAGGAGGCGTATTCAGCATCTAAAGCCGACATTTTAATCGCTAAATAGTTGATAATTGGCTCTAGAATTTGTTGGTTGACGGTTTCTACATCCGCACAGTTTGCAATAATATGATCGACCACATATAAATGCTTTTCTTCGCGAGTATTTGCCAGGTCTTGACAATAGAGGGAGTTGTCGGTAATTAAGGAATTATTATCTGTACGATTGAGAACAAGAAATGACCAAAGTTTTATGGGAAGTTCGGTGAGTGCAGAACTGGCAATATCATACAGTTTAACATCAACATCTGCCCAATATTCTCTCGGAGGTCGGGGCATTCTCACGAATAAAACAATATCCACATCTTGTCCGAGGGTTTTGATTAATCGTTCTTCATCTCCGAGTCCAGTATCACCCAATCCCGGCATATCAATTAAAGCAATTTGTCCGACATCGGAGTTGGGAAAAGTACAAACAATTTTGGCTTCTCGAACGGCTAAATAATTTACATGAACACGATTTCCACTGGGATCATCTTGAGCAATATATTCTCGAATTTGAGACTTGGGAATGCGACGGGGCGAAGGTTCGCCAAACAGATGACGGTATTTTTCGAGGTTTGTATGATATCGACGCAAGTGTTCATACATCGCCCCACATTCGGCTTGTTTAGAGAGGTTTATCGGTAAATCTGGAAGCGGTTGGGTGGCAAATTCTTCTAAACTTAAAGGTTTGGCTCCTAGATAAAGTTTATCGTAATAAGGGGCAATTATTTCTTGTAAAAAACTTCGCTCGGTATGAAACCAAACTTCTCCATAAGTATCAACGCTGGGATTATGGTAAATTGTACTGCGAACTCCGGTACAATGTTGGCGATCGCCTGTGGGAATTTCCGAGGTTGTTAGACCGGATAAACTTTGTAATAAACGGCTTTTTCCTTGTCCGGCTCGTCCGACTACACCAATATTGAGAGTATTACGAGAAAAACGGGATTTGAGTTGATTTAAAGCCAGCAATTCCGATTCAATACTTCTGATAATTAACGAGCAATCAATTTCTTTTAAATCTCCGCTTACATAGGAATCATTAACTGTTGTCAGAAGGTGATTTCGGTGTTCTTGAAGACGTTCAAATTGAGTGGAAAGTGATCGAAGATTCTTCTCAACTTTTTCGATTCTCAAGGCGAGAGGCTGACGTTGGTTAATAATGCTGGCAATCTGGGCAGCTCTATTCATGGGGATGGCTTTCGGATTCCAGGATGATGCAATTGATCATAACTTAAATTTGGCAAACTTGTGTATATTATCGTTAAATTTATTGATCGTGCGTTTTATTGATTTATAAAATTATATCACATTTTATCGATTGATTCCCCAATCAAAAATGCTTGAAAATTCCTTCGCTGTTTTTAAGTTCCGGTTTAACTTTCCGATCTTCCCTAGATAGAATATTTAAAATGTGTAACAGTAGAAGAATAAAAGACCCTGAATACAGGAGCATTGCAGATGACGACAACTACACCCTCACCGACTGCAAAAACTTTTAAACAGCTTCATCTTGTCAAAACCCCTGCTTGGTGGCAAACAGCACGAGCGCTTTTTAATCATTTAGACTATCTTGAAGAAAGTCGGGCGCGTTACGGAGATAATTTTGGCGGCGCATCAACAGGCTTTCCAAATTATGCCATATTTAGTGATCCAAAAGCGATTGAACAAATTTTTACACTGAACCCAAGTTGTTTTGATTCGGGTAATAGTAACAAAAGTCTTCAACCTTTATTGGGGGATTTTTCTTTAGTGCTTTTGGATGGGAATACTCATGCTCAACAACGCAAACTTTTGATGCCTCCTTTTCATGGGGAACGAATGAAAGCTTATGGTAAAAGAATGTCTGAAATTACCCAGCGAGTGATGCAATCTTTGCCGAAAGATAAACCGTTTCAAATGCGAAATGTAACACAAGAAATCACTTTGAGGGTGATTTTGAATACGGTTTTTGGCTTAGATCAAGGTGAACGCTTTGAACAATTGCGACAACTGCTGAGTGAATGGTTAGATACGTTTAATTCGCCGTTTAAAGCCAGCTTTTTGTTCTTTCCTAACTTGCAAAAAGATTTGGGGGCTTGGAGTCCTTGGGGGCGATTTATACGGCTAAGAAATAAAATTGATCAACTGCTGTATGCCGAAATTCGCGATCGCAAAAATCAACCGATGAGTGAAGATATTCTAAGTTTAATGATGGCGGCGCGAGATGAAAATGGCGAACCGATGAGTGATCAAGAATTACGAGATGAGTTGATGACGTTGCTGTTTGCAGGGCATGAAACAACCGCTTCTGCATTGGCTTGGGCGTTTTATTGGGTTCATTCTCAACCTGAAATTTTAGATAAATTATTGGATGAACTCAGCCAATGTGATCTGGAAACTGATCCGAGTGCAGTGATGAAATTACCCTATTTGAATGCCGTTTGTTCAGAAACTTTGCGAATTTATCCGATTGCTATATTTGCGTTTGTTCGCAAGTTGAAAGTTACGATGGAAATTCTGGACTATCAGTTTGAACCGGGAACACAATTAATTCCCTGTATTTATTTAGTACATCATCGGGAAGATATTTATCCCAATTCTAAACAGTTTCGCCCTGAACGTTTCCTCGAACGTCAGTTTTCGCCCTATGAATTTTTCCCGTTTGGCGGTGGAAATCGTCGCTGCATAGGGTATGCGTTTGCGTTGTTAGAAATGAAGTTAGTGTTAGCGACAGTATTGACTCAAACACAACTCACATTAACTGAAAATCGCCCGATAAAACCTGTCCGTCGAGGATTAACGTTTACTCCCGAAAATGGGGTTCCAATGCGGGTTAAAGCGTAGAGATGGAACTGAAAAAAGGAAAAGAATAAAAACCACAAAGACACAGAGACACAAAGAGGAAATCCGCGTGTTTTTGTGGTGAGTTTTTCGTTAAAACTCTGGATTATCCTAGAATTAACCGCCAATTCCTAAGCGACTGGCTAGGGCTGGAGTTAACGGAAATAGGGTAGCAATCATTAGAAATAATGCTAATAATCCTAACGCTGCGCGAGTATCATCGGGTTCGGTTAATTCGTTTAAACTGGGGCGTTCTAGGTTGCGTTGTAGGATTAAAATAACCACTGCCCAATACAATGCTAGAGAGTTTGCTAAGGAAGCGATTGCCAGTACAATAAAGGTGGCTAATGTTGAACGTCCGGCAATTTTACGCCCATAAATTGCTTGTAGAATGCGTCCCCCATCTAGTTGTCCGGCTGGCATCAAATTAATCGCTGTAATTACTAATCCTAACCAGCCAATAATCATTAAAGGATGAACATCAACAATCGGTTCATTTAATGCTGAACCTAACACCGCTTTGGCTAAGGTTCCGACTAAAACTGATCCTTGAAAATATTCAGTGGGAATTTGAAAGAAACTGCCGGGATGAGATAAAACTAACCCAACTAACAGCATTCCCAGTGAGAGTAAACCGCCGGCTGCTGGCCCTGCTAAAGCGACATCAAATAAAACGGTTCGGTTGGGAAGAATAGATTCAAAACGGTTAAACGCCCCAAAGGTTCCAATTTGAATGGTGGGAATAAAAAACGGCCAGCCAAATTTAACTTGATGACGTTTTGCCATCAGTTGATGAGCAATTTCATGGATAGCGAGAATGGAACATAAACCGATCGCAATGGGTAGAATTTCAGCATAACGGTTAGGTTCAGTAAAAAAGTCAAATCCGAGTAACAAACTTCCCGCTTCAAAGGTGGTGAAAACGCTGACTAATAGTAAAATAATCGCTAAGACCTTTTGGGGAATTGTTGTCGATTGAGGATCGTTTTTACGGGGAAGAACGATAATAACGGGTTTTCCTTCGGGGTTTTCAACTAAAAACAGTCGGAAGCGATCGCCTGTTTGTTGCTGCAAATTCTCGGATAAGCGAGTATAAGCTTTATCGGCGTCGGTTCGCAGGTTTCCTTTGAAGATTACTCCTTCTTGATAGGGTAGAGTTTCGGTGGCGAAGAAAGTATCGATCCCAAAAATACTTTGAATAATTTTCAGATCTTCGGCGGGAATAGGTGTCGGTTTGTCTTGAGAGAGTGAGAGGGTTTCAACAGACTCGACGGGTGTTTTTTCTTCGGGTTTGCTGGGTTTGTCGCTCTCGGGGACGGTAGAATTAGCTTGAGACTCCGAACGTTTTTGCTGATCCTCACTGGCTAAAACCCGCAGTTTTCGACCGAAGATGATGTATAGTCCTGTTGAAGCTAGGAATAAAAAGAGGATACTGGCTAGATTGAGGTAAATTCCGGCAGCCGCCAGTGCAAAAAAGAGCAACCAAGGTGCCATTAAAACCACTGACTGCAACCAAGATAGAACCCCGAGTTTACCATAGGGTTGAGCGCGATAGTAACCCCAACCCACGATTCCCAGGGCAATGAATAGGATGAAAATAGTTGTATTGTCAAACGCAGTAAACATTCTAGACCTTCAAACTTGGAGCAGACAACGCTTGAGGCGATCAAGCATCCCTCTAGTTTAGGATAACGCCTCAGCAAAATCTTTCAGAATCTAGTCAGCCGTTAAAAATAGACTATTTTCTCCCCTTCAGCCAATAAGTCATCATACGACCAATGCCTTTGACCTGAATGAACCCTCGTTCCTCAAAGATATACTGATCTTTCAATAACCCCTGAGTTGCGGTGGTGACTTGTATTCGACCCGCTTCTCCGTGAGACTCCATCCGGGAGGCTACATTAACCGCATCTCCCCATAAATCATAGATAAATTTGCGGGTTCCGATGACTCCGGCTACGACTGGCCCGGTATTAATGCCAATTCGCAGACGAAACGGCTGACCATCATGGCGTTGGAAGCGGCGTATTTCCTGTTGCATATCTAACGCCATTTCTGCGATCGCTTTTGCATGATCATCTTTTGGCGTGGGTAAACCGCCGACAACCATGTAAGAATCTCCAATGGTTTTAATTTTTTCTAGGTCATGTTTTTGGGCTAACCCATCAAAGGCTGAAAAGATCTCATTGAGTAAATCGACTAATTCTGTGGGGGCAATTTGAGAAGAAAATCCGGTAAAATCAACGATATCTGCAAACATGATCGTCGCTTTATCAAAGCGTTCAGCAATCGAATGGGGAGCTTGTTTGAGTCGTTCGGCAATAGATCGGGGTAAAATATTCTGCAACAAACGCTCAGATTTTTGCTGTTCTGTTCGCAACGCATCAAGTACCCGACGCCGTTCAGTGGTGTTTCGTGCTACCCAAATTACGCAGTTATTGGGCATCGGAGAAACGGTTGCAGCAAACCAAATTAATTCTGTGCTTTCGGGGTTGAGGGGAGAATTTGTCGTTTGCAGTTTACCCGATTCTGATTGTTCTAAGGGCAAACTATACTCAACATTCAGGGTTTTTCCGGTTTCTAATACTCTTTGAATGTGACTATAAAACATTCGAGCTTGTGCAGGGGGAAACACTTCAAATATACTTTTTCCTAACCGATCTGGTGTCGGACTGTACAAAACTTCTGAATTTGTGGTGACAATTTTCTTGTAATTTCCCTGAGCATCAAAGACGGTAATTACATCGGTCATGGCTGCAAACAAGGCTCTGAGTTCGGCTTCTGACGATCGCAAAGCCCCTTCAATACGCCGACGTTCTGCTATTTCTCTGACTAATTCAGCCGTGCGTTCTTCTACTCGTGACTCTAAAACATCCATTGCCTGTTGAAGTGCATCTTCGGCTTGTTTGCGTTCGGTGATATCAACGACTGTTCCTTCATAATACAACAGGTTTCCCTGATTATCTCGCACGGCTGAGGCATTTTCAGAAATCCAACGAAACTGACCATCAACCCGGCGAATTTGGGACTCAAAATTGACAACAGCGCCCTGTTGGTGAATGATTTGTACAAATTTCTGACGACGCTCGGGATCAACATAGAGTTGATTTCCCACATGAGTCAAATTGTTGATTAAAACTTCGGGAGATTCAAAACCATAAATCCTTGCTAAAGCAGGATTTGCACTCATAAAATATCCCTCTGGTGTCGTTTGAAAAATACCTTCAACGGCATTTTCAAAGATACTGCGATAGTTGGCTTCTGCTTGTTTACGGGCGGTGATGTCTATTCCGACAAAAAAGGCGGCTTTCTTATGATTATATTTATGAGCAACAATCAAATAATTCCGCAGTTCTCCTCTGACGATTGAGACAACTTCTCGTTGAGCATCCGATTCTGAACTGGCAAAGAAATCTCGGACAAATTGGTTAAATTGCGGACTAACATCTAAAAAACCAATATGCTTGTTAATGAAATCTTCCGGGTTTAATTCAAAGGTTTTAGCGAGATAACGATTAACGCCTAAATAATGTAGGTCTGAACTAATCCAAGAAACCGTTCCGGGTACAACATCTAAAACGGCTTGTAACTGATCTTGAGTATTTTCTAAAGCGGCTTCTGCTCGTCTTTGATTACTCAGATCAATCCCCACAACAAAAGCTTCTTTGTTTTGATTGTACTTTTGAGCAACAATCATATAATGTCGTCGTTCACCTCTCACCCGAGCCGAAATTTCCCGATAGGCATTCACTTCAGGTTGGTTAAATAATTGTTTAACAAATTGGTTAAACTGGGAACCACCACCCAAAAATCCTATCGGTTGATTGGCAAAATCTTCACGGGGGCGGCTGTGAATGTTGGCTAAGGTTTGATTGACTTCAATGTAGCGCAGATCTGAACTTATCCAAGATACTGTTCCGGGTACCGCTTCTAATACGGTTTGTAGACGAACATTGGCTTGTTTGAGGGCTTCTTCAGCGCGTCGGCGTTCGCTGATGTCAATTCCGACGACAAATGCTGCTTTGTTGTTATCATATTTCCGAGCAACGACTAAGTAATAGCAGGGTTTGTTATTGATGTTGGTCATCACTTCCCGAGACATTTCGAGATCCCGACTAGCAAATAATTTTTGTACAAAGTCGTTAAAATCAGAGCTAGATCCAAGAAAACCAATGTGCTGACCTGCAAATTTTTCCCGAGGTATATTGAACATATCGGCGAGTTTTTGGTTCACCTCGATGTAGCGCAGATCAGACTCTACCCAAGAAACGGTTCCGGGTACGGCTTCTAATACGGCTTGTAGGCGAGTATTGGCGGTTTGCAGGGCGAGACGGGCTTGTTTATGTTCGACGATTTCTTCGACTAAACGATCATTGGATTCTTTGAGGGCGGCGGTACGTTCTTCAACGATTTGTTCCAGGTTTTCGTTAATCTTTTTGAGTTGTTCTTCATAGCGCTTGCGAACTTCGATTTCTTGCTTGAGTTGGGCTTGAGTCGCTTCGAGTTCAATGGATTTTTGTTCGAGTTGTTCGGCTCGTTCGATGCTATGACTGACTTCAGCTAGTAAATGAGTCACCATTTCCGAGGTATTGAAATGGCTTTCTTCAAATCCGAGCCAGGGAAGGGGTTTGATGCGGTTGGGTGTGGAGTATATCACTTCAAATTGTCCGTTGGGTAAGGCTTGACCAATGCGACAAACTTTGGAAACATGATGATTGGGTTTGATGCACACAAATCCCCCCGGAGCCGCAAAACTCACCCCATAGGCAGCCGTGCGAATGCGATCAACATCAAAGGAATGAGCCAGTTCAACGGCTTCTTTCCAGAGGTAAACTTGGGTATAAGCAGCTTCAATCGGATCGCTGGTGACGCGAGTATCCCCGTATCTGGCTTGAAAGTTGGCAACAAATTGCCGATTTTCAGGGGTGTCGAGACTTTGGAAGTAACTCCAACAGCTTAAATGTCCGACAGCCGCTTCTCGGATGGTTTGGAGTTCGGTTTCGGAGACAGATGTCGCCATAATCGGGATGTCTTGAGCGGTTAAACCTGCCCCTTGAAACTGACGATAAAAGGCGATATTGCTATCCCCGGTGAGGGTGTTCAAAATGACATCCGGTTGGGCTTGTTGGATGCGAGTGATAATGGCGCTGAAGTCTTGTGTTCCCATAGGGGCATAGGCTTCCCCGACTACTTTTCCCCCCAGTGCTTTGAGTTGGATTTTCACTAATTTATTGACGGTGTGGGGGAAAACATAGTCGGAACCGAGGAGATAAAACCGTGATCCGATGTTTTGCATCAACCAGTGAACGGTGGGTTCGACTTGTTGATTGGCACAAGCTCCGGTATGAAAAATATTAGGGGAGTTTTCTAGTCCTTCATAGTGGATGGGATACCACAGTTGAGCGTTGTAGGCTTCTACGATCGGTTTGACTGCCAAACGTGTCGCCGATGTCCAACAGCCGAAAATGGCATTGATCTGATGTTGTTGAATGAGTTTTTTAGCTTGTGAGGCGAATGTTGCCGGACTGGATGCACCATCTACAATCACGGGTTCGATGAGCTGACCTAAAACACCTCCAGCTTGGTTAATTTCAGCGATCGCCATTTGTTCAGCATCAATGAGCGGAGATTCGCTAATCGCCATTGTCCCACTCAATGAATGCAATATTCCGACTCGTACACCTGGCATAGCTTGTCACTACTGGTTTAAAGAACAACAACCCGTCACGGGTCCTGTGATCTCCTGCACCCTGATCTCACACTGATGAGTGTTAACACCCAGCAGATACACTCTTGAATTTCATTAACGACGCAGATGCAGATTGGTCAAGTCTGATCTGGCGATCGCACGCCCGAAAAACGTCAAAGAACTCGGTGGGCTATTCAGCTGCTTACCGCTTGGAGTCCAGTGTTTCTCCGCAAGCTCCCGTTATAATCTTCGATTTAACGGGAGAAGCTGACTGGTCTGCTGTAGAGACATTCATTCAACCTCTCTACAATCTTCTATCACCCCGGTTTCTTCGGATTTAGAGCTTCTTCTCTACAGAATCGTATACACTTAACAGCTTCCCCAAATGCTTACTTCCCTGAGAGAAAAATGGTTTAGAAGCCTACTGATTATCTTTCCTAATCGGTCAATTCAGCTTAACTTTTTACCTAAAACTCTACCCATATTTTATACCATTTGTAGAACAGCTTTTAGGTTAAAAAAGAGTGAACGACTTTGGGAAAGTTAATCATTACCCGATGCGTGTAGATTTGATAATTTTCTAATATTACCATTTTTCACAGATATATTAATAATGCGTTACAGAGTTTAACGTTGCTTTATATCGAAGGTGAACTACCCAACGCCAAGCTTACGCTATAGCGTGGGCTTCTGACTTCACAGGGGATTGCTTAAAGGAGTGGTGTTGACATAGACTGATTCACCCATCCTAGACGGCGAATGGCTTCCCCCCCTGTCCTTGATCGCTGCACGGGCGGGTTGAAACAGTTTACAGTTTACAGTTTACAGTGACCAGCTTTTACAGTTATCAGTTATCAGTTATCAGTGACCAGTTTTTACAGTTATCACTGGTTACTGTTCACTGTTGACTGTTCACTGTTGACTGGTCACTGTTGACTGGTCACTGGTCACTGTTGACTGGTCACTGGTCACTGGTCACTGGTTACTGGTCACTGGTCACTGGTCACTGGTCACTGTACTATACAAGGCCACATTCAACGACCTTTTCAGACATAACCTGAGCGTGTTGCCACCAGTGGCCCGAACCGATAATCCAAATTCGAGACGGTAAATGGCCAATCGGAGCCGAGCGATTAAATCTAAAGCCTACTGAGGGATTATGGGGATTGTAAGTTAACCAACCGAGGCGATCGCAAAATTGAGCATAATCTCCCTCAACCTCTTCATAAATGCGAGTCTGTACACTAAACCCAAAGCGTCCTTGACTATATTTGACCCATAAACGATCGATTGTTCGCAAATCTTGACTAGGCAGTTGTTTCAACTCAAGAGCATGAAGATAACAGCGTTTAGGATGACCCAACGCTTGACACAATACGCCCCAAGTTTCCTCGTCGGCGGCTTTCCAATTTTGCGCGGCTAAAAAATGTTGTAACTTGCTATAATCAACGCCAACCGCAGAACTAAGATCATCTATCGGTTGACTCAAACCGGGTAAAAACTGAGTCACAATCCCAGGTAATCTCCAGCGAAATTGAGCAAGACTCGGCTGTTGTTTGGGGCGAGAAGGGGGCTTCAGAGGAGTCCGGGTCGTAATTGCTGTTTTCGGTGTATTCAGTGCTTGTAAGACCTGTTCGGCGTTGGCGTAACGTCGGTCAAGAGAATGTTGGACTAAGCGATCTAATATTGTCCCTAAACGTTCACTCACCCGAGATTGAGGAGTCAGGAACTCTCGCCAAACCCAGCGTTGATTGACTTCATCATACAATTGCCAAGGCGAAACTCCAGTTAGTAAATACAAACAACTTGTCCCCAAACCATACAAATCACTCGCTGGAAATGCCTTTCCTCGGGTTTGTTCGGGCGCCATAAACTCCGGAGAACCGACTACCGTTCCGGTTTGATTGATTGCGGTATTGCTCAGTAGTTTAGCGACTCCAAAATCAATTAAAACCCATTGATGTTCTTTGCGGCGTACAGAGGGCGAACTTAAAATAACGTTTGAGGCGCTGGTTTTAGAGATTCCAGGGCGAGTGAGGATGGGTTCAACAACTTCGCTTAAAGCGTTTTCTGCTTCCAAAGCCAAGGGAGAACGTCGTAAAATATTCGCAGGTTTGAGATCCCGATGAACGATCTGATGTTGGTGAATATACTGCAACACCGGAAGCAAGCCCCGCAAGAGTTCCCATATTAGGGCTTCGTTAAAGATTCCCTTTTGCTGAAACTCTTGTTCTAAGGTTTTTCCGGCAATATATTCTTGAACGAGAAAAAGTTGTTTATTTTGCTCGAAATGGGCGAGTAATTGGGGAATTTGTGGATGTTTCCCCAACTGTTCGAGACGCACGGCTTCTTGACGAAATAGTTTAGCGGCTTTTTGATAACGGTTAACCTGATGATTGGGAAAATGAAATTGTTTGATCGCACAAGGCGGTTTTGAGGGAATGTGTTCATCGACTGCGAGGTAGGTCTTCCCAAAACCGCCTTCTCCTAAGATTTGAATCGGACGATAACGATTTTGTAATAACAGTTGTTCACCGCAACTTTGACAACATTCGGCGCTATCTGGATTAACAGGACTGAGACATTGAGGATTTATACAGTAACTCATCGTTGTGTAATGGCTGGAAATATTGATTCAATTCTGCCCTTGATTTCGCGATTCTGATCAGATGACTTTTAGTTTAAAGCATCAGTTTCAAACGGTTTTCCGCTTGTTTTAAGGCATCTTGCGGGTTCTCGCCGAGTAGAGAGGCTTCTATGGCTCGACCTAAATTTTCTGATAAGCGACGATATCCTGCAATAATCGGCCGTGATCGCGCCCAAGCCATCTGTTTTAAAAATACTTGTAAACCGGGTTGTTGGGATAAATAATCTTGATATTTTTGACTTTGACGAGTTTTTAAATTAACGGGTAAATATCCGGTTCCTAAACTCCATTCTGCTTGAAATTCCTCACTCAACACATAGTCTAAAAAGGTCAGGGCGGCTTGTTGGTGTTGGGGAGTGGTTTTCATCACAAATAAATGTTCTCCGCCAATAACGGTGGCTTGTTGTTTTTGGGCGGGAATGGGAAAGACTCCATAATCTATTCCCGCAGCTTCTAAATATCCGAGTGTCCAAGGCCCGGTAATTTGCATTGCCACCTTACCCGAAATAAAGTTATCCTGTTCATAGCCTCGTTCTGGTGCAGACAGGATCGCCGAATTGTCGGTGATTAAATCTGACCAAAACTGCAACGCGGCGATCGCGCCGGGATTCACTAAGTTGACTTGATCTTGATCGATTAATTCACCTTCGGCGCTATACATAAAAGGCAGCCAGGTAAATACTGTCCATTCTCCTTTTCCCAGGGGTAAAACGATACCATGTTGATCGAGTTTTCCATCTCCATTGAGATCACGGGTGAGTTTTTGGGCGGCGACGCGAAATTCTTCCCAGGTTAAAGGGAGTTTGGTGATTCCTGCTTTTTCAAATAAACTCGGACGATAAAATATTGCGGTATTATTTGTTGCCATTGGAATTGACCAAATCTGTCCATTTAGTTCCATCGCTTCAAATAATCTCGGATCAATTTCAGCTTTTCTTGGCGATTTATTCAGCCATTCTTCTATCGGTTCAATCGCATCGAGTTCAACCAGTTGACCTGTAATTTGAGGACTATACCAGAGAATATCAGGCGAGGCGTTTCCAACAACTGCTGTTAAAATTTTCGGCATTTGTTGATCGGGTTGACCAATATAATAGGCGTTGACATTAATTTGGGGATGAGTTTGATTAAACCCATTGACTAATTTTTGAAAGACATCTCGGTTGGGCGGGGGATTAATTCCATGCCAAAGGGTTAAATTAATCACTCCCGGTTCAGTTGGGGTTTGAACTTGACAACCGCCACAGACGAACAAGCAAAGACTGAGGAGGATGACTCCCCAGGTTTTCAAGCCTTGATTAAAAATTCGCCAACACCGAGAGAACATTTGCATGATAAGATCTGATTTGGGGAACTTTCTTAGTCTTTTCTTGCTCATGTTATCATTTTCAATGCCTAGTATTTGGCAGAGCTATCAGCAGGATGCTTTTCATCTCAAGCAACACTTACAAGATTATTTAAACTTGGATCAACCGACTCTCGAAGCACAACTACAGTCGAGTCAGCAATTACTCGCTGAACTGGGTTATCGGGATTTTGACTGGGAAAATGCTTCTCTATTTTACCGTGAAAAAGTCGGTGAGATCTATTTATTTGAGTTGGGAGCTTGGCATCTCTCCAGTCAAGATTACATTGGGAATACCTTGCGTTTGATTACGGATTATGCTCAAGGTCATGTGTTAGACTTTGGTGGAGGGATTGGGACTCATGCGATCGCCGCAGCTTTATCTCCCCAAGTCGAACGGGTCACTTACTGCGATATTAACCCGATTAATCAAGCTTTTTTTCGATATCGCATTGAACAATTAGGACTGAGTGATAAACTTAAGATTCAGTCTGAGATTTCATTATAAAATCAGTTTGATACGATTCTTTGTTTTGATGTTCTTGAACATTTACCTGATCCCAGTCAACAGTTACTCACGTTTCATAAGTTGATGTCTGATCAAGCCAAAATTATTCTCAATTGGTACTTTTTCAAGGGAGAACATCAGGAATTTCCATTTCATTTAGATGATCCTAAAAAAATCGATGTATTTTTGAGAACGATTCAACAGAATTTTCTAGAAGTTTTTCATCCCTATTTAATTACTGCTCGCTGCTATCGCAAGTTAATTGTTCCAAACTAATCTCAATTTGAATCGAAGTTCTCTAGCCTTGGGGAAGATTTAAAAGACGTTGGCTGTATGGCGATCACAATTCAACTCAAATCTTTGGTTAAAGTTGGTTTCACCATAGAGATTAAAGCATTAAAACAGACCAACCTGTTACCGGATCGGGGGGTAAAAAGTTAAATTGCAACCACTCAGAACTGTTGAGAAGCCGACGAATTGACTCTTGAGTTTGGGGGCGATCGCCGTTTTTTTTCTCAGAGCAAAGATTTTCCTAAAAAAAAGGCTGAAATTGCTTCCAAGTTTAGGTTTTAGCGATCGCCAAAAATTTGAATGAAACAGCCCTGCTGGGGGGGCAGGGGGGATCTATAATGATAATAAATTGTTGGATGTCAAAGGTTACAATTCGCCAAACGAGAGAAAACTAATCGATATATTCCTAACAGTTTACCCTCATGGCGACCTAGAGGACCCAAACCCCTCGGAAGGTGTCCTTTTGGTGCCGATAGAGAAAAGTTGAGGTTGTCAGTTGTCAGCCATC
Organism: Limnoraphis robusta BA-68 BA1; assembly: GCF_034932365.1. NCBI lineage: Bacteria > Bacillati > Cyanobacteriota > Cyanophyceae > Oscillatoriales > Sirenicapillariaceae > Limnoraphis > Limnoraphis robusta. Next base: position 32,759 of record NZ_JAYGHR010000087.1, read on the forward strand.
CATGCTTCGTTTTCCAGCCAATTTCCTCCCCAAAACGATACCATCCGGTTTGATTGTATTGTCCTAATTTGTTTCCGGTTTCCAGATAAATCTGTTTCTGAACAGTAAAACCAAAACGGACATTACTATATTTAATCCAAAGGTTGTTAATCGTGCGAAGTTCTTCACAGGGAAAATTGTCAATTGAGCCTGTATCTAACCATCCATCTTTGTCCCTTCCCGCCACTTTTAACATAAGTTTAGCCGTTTCTTCGTCCGCATCTTTCCACTGTTTCTGACTCAAAAAATATTGCAGAATAGAGTAATCTACTCCTCTGGCTGAAACTACTTTTATTAACTGTGTTGGGGGCGGTGGCGGTGGCGCTGCAATTACTTTTGTTAACGATGTTGGGGGCGGTGGAGGGGGAGGTATAGAAACGATTTTAGAAGGTGCAGCTTGAGATGAAATTGCATTCACAATTTCCCGAATAGACTGATACCGTTTTTTCATCGCCTGCTGTAACATCTTATCTAAAACTTCCCCCAATTTTTGATTAATAGGATTGGTTAAATAATCCCGCCAAACCCATTCTCCCTCGCTGACATCGTACAATTGAAAGGGTTCAACTTGGGTTAACAGATGAATACAAGTCACCCCCAAACTGTAAATATCACTGCTAAAATTTGCTTTTCCCAAAGCTTGTTCGGGTGCCGCATATCCAGCAGAACCAATAGTTGTTCCGGTGACGGCTAAGGCGGTACGAGTCGCCAATTTCGCCGCACCAAAATCTACTAAAAACAGTTGTTTATCGGAAGCTCGACGAATCAAATTGTCCGGCTTTACATCCCGATGAATCACTTGATTTTTGTGAACAAAATATAAGACCGGAAGTAATTTTTTGAGCAGTTGTAAAATTTGAGTCTCGTTAAAAGTTCCCGACTCCTCTAACTCTTGTTGCAGGTTTTTTCCTTGAATATATTCTTGAACTAAATACTGACGTTTATCTTGGGTAAAATAGGCGTAAAGTTCGGGAATTTGCGGATGTTTTCCCAACTCATCCAAACGAACCGCTTCCTGTTCAAAAAGTTGTTTGGCTTTCTCTACGGTTTCTGTTCCCTGCGCTTGCGGAAAAAACTGTTTGATCACACAAAAGGGTTTTGAGGGTTTGAACTCGTCTATCGCTTTGAAGGTGCGACCAAACCCGCCTTGACCGATAATTTCTACTGCTCGATAACGTTCGGCTAATAGTAATTTTACACCACAACGCTGACAAAATAGAGTGTTTGGCGGGTTATTAAACAAGCAGTCAGGATTCAAACATTGGCTCATCCCAGGCGACTCCAAGCAGTTCCATTTTCCTATTTTAGATCGGTTTTTGCTAGGAATTTTAACAAATTTTTTTGGTGTTTCAGAGTTGAAGAATTTATGCTAATTTTACCGTGTATTTTCTGATGCACCCGAAGTACAAGTCAAAAACCCGGTTTCTGTGAAAAACCAGGTTTTTTTAGTCTCTATATTTTAGCGTTTAGAGGTTGAAACCCCAACGGTAACTTTAGAAATAGACTTTTTTTGCGTTTGAGAAACTGACGGTAACAAAGCTGATTTCAGGCGATCTGATAACTGCTGTAAAATCGTTAACGCAACGGGTTCGAGTTGACGCCGAGAAAGGGGTGCGATAAACTTATCCAAAGGATTAAAATCGACCAAATATTGACCGATTTGAACGCCAAGCGGTTCAAGGTGCTTTCCAGGTATTTCTTGATGAATGAGGTTTTGATTGTTGAGTTGCTGAATAAACCAGTAAACCCCTTTTTGTTTATTACTCTCATTTCCGGCGATATCATCGGATTTAAACGAAATCAAGCCCGTAATATTAAACAGTTGACTCCGATGAATCATACATTGAGTTTGACTGCGACTCGGTAACACTCCTAAGCCAATTTTATCGATAAAATGAGCGATAGATTTAATCGGAATAGCGCTTTCTGTATCGCTAATATCAGGGGCGAGTAACAGCGAAGGTTGATTGAATATTGCTTTTTGATCACCTAACCGACGACGAATTTGATCAATTTCTTCTTGATCAATACAATCTTGAAGATAAGTTAACCCATTTTGATCGCTCAAAAGTTCTAGCAAAGCGATATATTTGCAGCCCAAACTATGACCAACCCAGAAGTAATTAGAATTATCTAAATAGAATTCTGAATCATAACCTGCGGCTTTTGCTTTCTCAACGAGCAAATTTTGAACCTGATTTTGTTCTTCTAATAAACTCAGTGAAACTGACCAATGCTCAAAGGTAAATCGAAAGGGAATTGCAATGATAGTATAACCAGATTTAAATAATGTTTGCAGAAAATAGCGATAAGATAAAGTTGGGAATGAACCAAAAAACGCGCCGCCAATAAATCGAATAATCCCTTTGGGTTGAGGATGTAAAGCAACCCAGCTAAAGCCTAAAGGTTCAAAGCGAAATTGAGTAGACATAATTAAATTCGAGTGTGATTAAAAGCAAGTTGATTAACCTATCTCTAACTTAACGTTTGTTATAGAGTGATGAATAGTCGCTTTTTTGCATTAACTCAGGTGAGTGTCACTCATTTGTGCTTTCAATCTTTCCCAAAAACCCGGTTTTTATTCAAAACGTTTTCAATTCTGTAGGGGCGGGTTCTACAAGTTCTGTAATACCCCTCGACAATTGAACTAAACCCGCCCGACCCCACCATTGGCGCAGTCTGTAGGAGCGGGTTCTACAAGTTCTGTAATACCCCTCGACAATTGAACTAAACCCGCCCTACTAATAACTATAAAAAAAGGCGAGTATTTTTAAGACTCACCCTCTATTTTAACTCATTCAACAACAGAAAAGATTGAGTTAACTGCAATTTAACTTTGAGTAACAGCCTCTTTTTCCTGGGATGCTAAAAACTTCTCTAACTCGGTTAACGCATCCGCATCAACTTTGGTTTGCATCGGGCAGAATTTCGGCCCACACATTGAACAAAATTCAGCCGTTTTGTAGATATCCGCAGGTAACGTTTCATCGTGATATTCACGGGCGCGATCTGGGTCGAGAGACAGTTCAAACTGACGGTTCCAGTCGAAGTTATAACGCGCTTCAGACAGTTGATCATCGCGATCGCGGGCGCCCGGACGATGACGGGCAATATCAGCAGCATGAGCGGCTATTTTATAGGCAATTAAACCATTGCGAACGTCCTCTGCATCAGGTAAACCGAGGTGTTCTTTTGGCGTGACATAACACAACATTGCGGTGCCATACCAACCTGCCATCGCCGCCCCAATAGCAGAAGTAATATGGTCATATCCTGGCGCAATATCTGTTACTAACGGCCCCAAAACATAGAAGGGTGCTTCTGAACATTCCTCCATTTGTTTTTTAACATTAAATTCAATCTGATCCATCGGCACATGACCCGGCCCTTCCACCATCACTTGTACATCATGTTCCCAGGCGCGACGAGTTAATTGTCCGAGGGTTTTGAGTTCCGCCAGTTGCGCTTCATCAGACGCATCATGTTGACAACCCGGGCGTAAAGAGTCCCCTAAACTAAACGAAACATCGTATTTTTTGAAGATTTCGATAATCTCATCAAAGTGAGTATACAGGGGATTTTGTTTGTGATGATGCAGCATCCAACGGGCAATAATACCACCGCCACGAGACACAATTCCAGTAATTCGATTGCGAACTAAGGGCAAATGTTCAATTAAAATTCCCGCATGAATTGTCATATAATCCACACCTTGTTGGGCGTGTTTTTCGATAATATGCAGGAAATCTTCGGCCGTTAATTTCTCAATGCTGCCATGAACACTTTCTAGCGCTTGATAAATGGGAACCGTCCCAATTGGCACCGGAGAAGCCTTAATAATTGCCGTGCGAATCACATCTAAATCACCGCCGCCTGTAGACAGATCCATCACCGTATCTGCCCCATATTTTACAGCAAGATTCAGCTTTTCTACTTCTTGATTAATATCAGAAGAACTCGGGGATGCCCCGATATTTGCATTCACCTTACATTTAGAGGCAATGCCAATACACATCGGCTCTAAATTGGTATGATTAATGTTAGCCGGAATAATCATCCGACCTCGGGCAACTTCATCGCGAATCAACTCAACCGGAAGATTTTCCCGCTTGGCGACATAGTGCATTTCTTCAGTTAATACACCTTGACGGGCGTAGTGCATTTGTGAAACATTTGCTTGACCACGCCGTAGATTAACCCATTCAGTTCTCATTTTTAATTCCCTCTGGTGATAGCTTCCCTACGCCGGTACTAACCGGACTCAGGTTCCAAGGGTGTCGTCTCAGCCTGGACTTCGCAGGCACCCCTAGCTTATTAGGTGTTGATGGTATCACAAATCGGGGGAGTTTGCAGGGGAGCAAGCCGAACAAATGTAAAAAAGTATAGCGAGATGCAATCTGTATTAAAATCTACTGTAACAATTAACAGATTTGACGTCAATTGCGTCAAACTCTTTTAAGTTGAGACAGACTTTATTGGTTAAAGTAGAAAGCATGGAATTTCGAGTTACAGACACACCCCGCATTGATTGGACAGGAGATGCCCTGGCAATTGGTTTATTTGAACATGAAGTCGAGTTACCGGGTGAATTAGCCCAGTTAGATGAAAAACTCGCAGGCACCTTGAAAGAGTTGATAGAAGAAACAAAATTTGATGGTAAACCTAGCAGTAATGCTTCCACTCGGGTTGGCAGTAATAGCCCTATCCGCAAGGTGATTTTAATCGGTTTAGGTTCATCAGAAAAGTTGTCGTTAGATACCTTACGTTTGGCAGCAGCAACAGCCGCACGTCTCGCAAAAACGATTAAATGCAAAACCCTTGGTTTGAGTTTTCCCCTCTGTGAAACGCCCGATGCAACCACTCAAGCCTTAGTCGAAGGGGTTGAATTAGCCTTGTATCAAGATAACCGTTTTAAGTCGGAACCCGAAGAAAAAGGCCCGGCAATTGAACAGGTTGAATTATTAGGTTTAGCCGGAACCGAAGATGCCATTACTCGCGCTCAACATATCTGTTCAGGAGTGTTTTTAGCCCGTGAATTAGTGGCAGCCCCCGCGAATGAAGTTAACCCAATTACGATGGCAGAAATGGCGGAAGCCTTGGCATCTGAATATGGGTTTGAGATTGAAATTTTGGAAAAAGAAGATTGTGAAAAGTTAGGAATGGGTGCATTTTTAGGCGTTGCCCAAGCGTCTGATTTGCCGCCAAAATTCATTCATTTAACTTACAAACCCGAAGGAACTCCGAAGCGAAAATTAGCGATTATTGGCAAAGGATTAACCTTTGATTCGGGTGGACTCAACCTGAAAGTCGGGGCGAGTAGTATTGAAATGATGAAAACCGACATGGGCGGCGCCGCAGCAACGTTTGGGGCAGCCAAAGCGATTGGATTGTTAAAACCCGATGTGGAAGTGCATTTTATTAGTGCCGTCACAGAGAATATGATTAGCGGTCGGGCAATGCACCCTGGAGACTTTCTAAAAGCTTCCAATGGCAAAACAATAGAAGTGAATAATACCGATGCAGAAGGCCGTTTAACCTTGGCTGATGCGTTGGTTTTTGCTGATAAATTGGGTGTCGATGCAATGGTCGATTTAGCCACCTTAACCGGGGCTTGTGTGATTGCGTTAGGCAATGATATTGCAGGCTTATGGAGTCCCAATGATGACTTAGCCAGTCAGTTGGAAACCGCCTCCAAATCAACAGGCGAAAAACTCTGGCGAATGCCCATTGAGGAGAAATATTTTGAAGGGTTAAAAGCCGTTCATGCCGACATGAAAAATACCGGGCCAAGACCGGGCGGTTCCATTACAGCAACTCTGTTTTTAAAGCAGTTTGTTGAGAAAACAGCTTGGGCGCATTTAGACGTTGCTGGCCCCGTTTGGACAGACAAAGATAACGGGTATAGCAGCACAGGTGCGACGGGTTTTGGGGTGAGACTTTTGGTTAATTGGGTCTTACAATAACCTGTAAAATTGGGGGTGGGTTCTGCTCACCCTATTTTCACTATTTCTTTGGGTAAAGAGTTTATTATTAAAGAATTTTATGGTAGGCTTATAGATAGCGATTTAATGCGCCCTTTTCAAAAATAACCGTGTAATTTAGTTGTTGATTTGTCATAGGAAATGATTATAGAGTGTCTTCTGTGTTTTCCAATTCCTGTGAAATCAAATTCTGCAAGTCTTCATCACAGTGAGTTTGTAAATGAATCGTTGCTGTTAATAATTCTGCTAATATTTCTACTTTTTGTTTGGCACTCAGATTGGCTAATTGGAGTTGGTTGGTGAGTGCAAGCACATTTTGACATTCTTCGCCCAATTCAAGAATGAGTTGACTTAAGGTAGAGTTATCTATGGCAATTTTGTTAGTTTCTCTCAGTTGCATCATTTCCTCCCTAATCGTTTCAAGGCTTGTTCAATTCCTTTTTGAAAAGCACGGATTTCTTTTTCCCAATGTTTGATTAAACCCCTATCTGGATTCTCTTTTAACAATTCTAGCCGGATTTTTTCCTGATGTTCTGCAATTCTCTTTTCTAAAGATTGAATGGCTTTGCGATGGTTTTGTTTGCCCATGAGCAATAAAGATATTCCCAAAATTGGTAGTAGCAGATAACGACAACGATAACCTCCTTTCATTATTCATAATTCAGCATTCATCATTCACGAATGATTCTTTAAAAAATCTTGTATCCCTTATATGTTACAGTCTACAAGTCTGGATGCGAGAGAAGAGTTACCCTCCTCAACCACAAACAAAACCTCCAAAAAACCCCAATATTTACTCTATACTGATCAAAAAAACTCGGGAGGTGGGCTTGGGGAGCTAATGTGCTATCCCATACCAGGTCCCTCAATCCTCTTATCCATTCTCCGTCTTTTCGCCATTCCACTTGGTCACTCAACTTGATAAACGCTTTTAGTGCAGCATCACGATCTTCTCCATAGTCTAGCTTACCACCCACATCGATCCAAATTTGTTTCTGCACGCTAAAACCGAATTTTCCGTTGCTGTATTTGACCCAAAGCCGATCAATCACTCGCAAGTCAGCACAGGGGAAATTTTTGAGTCCCTCAGTTGAGAATCCACCCATAACCCGATTCATAACATTAAAAGTTTCTCTGTCGGCTTTTTGCCATTGCCCGGTTTGTAGATAGTATGCCAGCTTGAAATAGAAAGGCTGTTTACTGATGGCATAGTCGCGATCTGTCTCATCAAGGATTTCTAGGGGTTGATTGCTAACAGTTAAGAGTGCTTTCTTTGCCTCAGATCCAACAAACCCTTCCTGACAAAAATCCCACGCCAACAATAATTTTTCTAAATTTGGTTCTTGCAAAATGGCATTCACCAACTCACTCGCATCATTCTGCGCCGCATATAGCCGCATGGTTTCCGCCCACCAGGAGAGCTTTTTCGGGTCATGCAACGCCTCTAGAAAAATGTGTTCCTGCTTCGTTTCTTTGACTTCTACCGCAGCCAAATATTGCTGAAAACTCAGGTGGGCAAATACATAATCCCCCTCTCGTTCTTTGGCAATTAGCGCATCCACCGCCTGCAACTGCTTCAAAAACTCCAACGGTTCGGGTGGATTAGGTAATTTCCCTAAATGCTCCCCAAACAAGGTTTCAACTTCCTCTAGTTGGAACTGGCGGGTTTGTCGCCCCATCAACTCCAACGCCAAGGGCTGCAAAACCGAGAACTTCTCCCGAATGGTGAGCGGACTTTGTATCCCCTTCGCTTCCTGACGTTTACCCAAGATCACCTCACAAATGCTCTGATAAAGTTCCACCCGTTTCAGGGGAATGCTTTGGTTTTGTTGGTGTACCCTGGCAATTAGCGTTAACAGCAGGGGGTTCGATGCCAAAACCTGTAACGCCTGGTGTTGATTAATTTGCTTGAGTAAATCCTGAGCATTGCGAGAAGCGGCTTCTTTTGTGGCTAAGTCATCCTCACCCATTCGCCGAGTCCGTTCTACCTCTTGATACCAGTTGTTCACAAACTGTTCAATTTGTTCTGAACTTAGGGGTTCGACTTCCAACACCTGCACCGCTTGTTTCAGTTGCGCCTCCTCGTAGCCCAGTTTTTCCGCTTCCTGTTCCGCCTCCGCCATGAAACTTTTACTGTAAGATCCCCACAGCAATGTCGCCCCGGTTAAGAACGCAGAGGCGATCGCAGCCCCAAATTTTTGACTGCTCGCGAGAAAAAACGTTAATCCACTGGTGCCAACGAGGGGAGACCACTGGACGAGAGTTTGTTGCCATTTCGGAATCGATTTCGGCTTTGCCATTGTTCCAGACTCAACACCGATTTTATATACAAATTAGTTTAGCAGGTCTTATTTACCAAATTACGACTGGCGTAGAACTGTTAACTGTCAATACGGAATGCGGGTTGCTACATAAGGATTAAACCTGATGTTGATGTTTGAATTTATTAAATTAAAAAACTGGATAAATTATTGCGCTCTCAACCAAATTTTACTCTCGGCTGTGGCGACGCTGAAAAATATGAATGAGTCAATTCAAAAGACAATAGAATACTTGAAGTTTTATGAGGAAATCACAAAGACAAATGTCAGGCGATCGCAAAAATGCTATAGTGCATTAAACAGCAACAATCGGAGAAATTGTACCAATGACAATTATTCATCCGAATGAACTCGGTATTACTTCACTTCCAGACCATACCCAATTGCCGGAGTCTGATGGTACATTTGTGAAAAATTTCCAAGAACATCCCCAGAGTATTCTATTAACCGATTCTATCCGATCTACTCTAGATCAACTCCATCCTGACGGACGATACGCTATTGGTCAAGACTGTGGCATTTATTGGCGACTAACAGAACCGCCAGAACGAGGAGCCGAAGCACCCGACTGGTTTTATGTTCCCAATGTCAAGCCGTTAGTTAATGGAGAAGTGCGACGTTCTTATGTATTGTGGCACGAATATGTTGCCCCTTTAATTGTATTAGAATTCGTTTCGGGGAACGGTTCAGAAGAACGGGATAAAACCCCACCCGCATCTTTAGTTAATGGGGATGGAAAAGCGGGTAAATTTTGGGTCTATGAACAAGCAATCCGAGTGCCTTTTTATGGCATTTACGAAGTCAAAAAAGCCTCTATAGAAATGTATCATTTAGTAGAAAACCATTATGAACAGTTAGAACCCAACGAACGCAATCATTATCCTATCCCTCAAATGGGTGTAGAATTAGGAATATGGCAAGGACGTTATGCTAACATGGAATTGCCCTGGTTGCGCTGGTGGGATAGTGAAGGGAATTTGTTATTAACCGGAGAAGAACGAGCGGAAGTTGAACGACAACGCGCTGAAAATGAACGACAACGCGCTGAAACCGAACGACAACGCGCTGAAACCGAACGACAACGGGCAGACCGACTAGCTGAAAAATTGCGAGAAATGGGAATTAATCCCGATGAATTATAGCCGCAGAGAATCTTAAATGAGTAAAGGTTTGGGGGATAATTTAACCGATGGGAAACTTATTGCTAAAATCTCTAACAATTCTGCCCATTTTGGGCATATTTTCATCCGTAGCAACGGCGCAAGTTATCCCAGACAAAACCTTACCGAATAATACCATTGTTACCCCAGAAGGTAATATTTTTAGAGTCGAGGGCGGAACTCAAGCAGGCGGAAATTTATTTCATAGTTTCCAAGAATTTTCTATCCAAACTGGAAGCGGTATTTTTTTCAACAATGCCGTTAATATTCAAAATATTATCAGTCGAGTCACAGGCGGCAACTTCTCTTTAATAGACGGTTTAATTCAAGCTAACGGAACCGCCAATTTATTTTTACTCAATCCTAACGGGATAATCTTCGGCCCGAACGCACAACTGAATATCGGCGGTTCATTTGTTAGCAGTACCGCCAATAATTTAATCTTTAACGATGGGACTGTATTCAGTGCAGTTGATTCCCAAAACCCCCCTTTACTGAGCGTAAATGTTCCGCTTGGTTTACAATTGGGAAGCAATCCCGGTCTGATTACAAACCGTTCCCAAGCGATTGGAATAGGTTTAGATTTCAATCCCGCCCCCACAGGTTTACAAGTTCAACCCGGACAAAACATTACTTTAGTTGCTGGAAATTTACACTTAGATGGCGGAAATCTAACCGCTTTTGGAGGTCAAATTGAACTGGGAACCGTTCGTAATGGCGTTTGGCAATTAGGAAGCGGTACCTCGCCCACAGCCGCAAATTCAGGACGCATTTTACTATCTAATAATAGCCAAGTCACAACAAGCGGTTTAAGTGGCGGCGCAATCAACCTACAAACTGGAAATATTACGATTACTGGAGGTTCAGGACTCGCCGCTAATACCTTGGGAAATTTTGACGGGAACGGAATTAATATTCAAGCCTCCGAAGTGAATCTTCAAAATAAAGCCTTCTTGTCCGCTTCCACATTTTTAGGCACAGGTGCAGCAGGCGGAATTACCATTAATGCAGACAAAGTAACAATAACCGGAACCGTTCCCTTTCAACTCGTTTCTCAACTGTTAGCCTTGGGCGACCCGGAACAAGCCGACTCTGTACAATTTGACCCCTTAAAACCCCCAGATGGGTTGTATAGCCTCAGTGGTGGCGCAGGTGATGCCGGAAATATTACGATTAATGCTAATCAGTTAATTGTCCGAAATGGTGCCGGAATTTTGACCACCGCTTTAGGGACAGGTGATGGCGGAAATATTACCCTCAACGTTCAGTCAGCCGAACTCAGTAACGGTTCTCTACTCGTTACAGGAACCACTAACGCAGGGAACGCAGGTCATTTAGAGATAAACGCCAACCAACTGCGAGTGATTACAGGAACTTCACTCAGTACCACGCCCAATAGTTCCACAGAAAAAGGTCAAGGCGGAAACGCTACGATTAACGCAGATTTTATCGAACTCAGTGGCACACCCGCAGGCGCTCAAGTACCCGCCGGAATTTTTACCGCAACACTGGGGTTAGGTGATGCAGGAGATTTAACGATTAATGCTCAGAAATTAATCGTCGCAGACGGCGCCCAAGTTTCGAGTTCAGCATCCGGCGCCGGAGAAGGGGGAAATCTGAGCGTCAATGCGACAGATATTGAATTAACTGGCATTTCTGCCGATGGTCGGTTTATCACAGGTTTATTAACCTCTTCGTCGCTGTTAACCGTACAAGGCTCCCAAGGAACGGCATCTGCTGGCGATTTAACCGTTAATACCCGTCGGTTAGTGGTGCGAGACGGTAGTCAAATTTCTGCGGCCACAGGAGGCGAAGGAGCCGCCGGAAATTTAACGATAAACGCTTCTGAGTCTATTGATGTGATTGGGATAACCACCAATGCTGACCCTAGTGTAGAAGCGGTTTCCTTTGGAGTCGTTGGCGATGGGATTATTCCCAGTGCGATTGAATCAAATACCAGTGGAGAAGGAACTGCGGGGAATTTAAACATCAACACCCATCGTTTAACCATACGGGATGGGGCGGAAGTCGGTGTGCGGGGAACTCGTCAAGGTTCGGCGGGAAACTTAAATATTACCGCTCAGGCGATTATTTTAGAGAATCAAGGGGCGATTAGTGGGGCGACGGTTTCAGGAAGCCAGGGAAACGTTACCTTGCAAACTCAGACGTTAGAATTGCGGGGAGAAAGTCGAATTACAACCAATTCTGGAACGGCTGATGGCGGAAACATTACAATTAATGCTCAGACGTTGGTGGCTATCGACAATAGCGATATTACGGCGAATGCTCAACAAGGACGAGGAGGCGGGGTGAGGATTAATGCTCAAGGGGTATTTGGGACTGAGTTTCGTCAAATCCCAACGCCGAAAAGTGATATTACCGCAACCAGTGAGTTAGGGGCAGAATTTAGCGGCATCGTTGAGATTAATCGCCCGGAAACTGATGCGAATTCAGCCTTAGCAGAGTTACCGACAACGATTATTGATCCTAGCACGTTGGTTGTCGCAGGTTGTGCCAGTTTTGCAGAAAGTGAGTTTATTATTACAGGGCGAGGCGGTTTACCTCCGAGTCCCAGTGATTCTCTCAGTAGTGATGGAGTAATTGTCAATTGGATTGATGCAGTCATTCGTCCCGATTTGAACCCAAAATCCTCTAGGGAAAATCGCCAACAACCCCCCGAAAATCAAACTCCTCACCCTACTCCTCTGATTGAAGCACAAGGTTGGATTGTTCGTCCTAATGGCAGTGTTGAACTGGTGGCGGTTCCTCCTGATGTTACACCCCATCGTTCGGGGTTGCAACCTGTTCGATGTCAGGGTTTCTTGAAATCCCCTCTATCAAACCCGGAAGAGGGATAGAATTTGCAGCAATTGTTGTCTATGATAAAGCAGTTTGATTAATCTAGATGTTAACCTCATATTGCAGTGATGCGTCAGTCCTTACTGTTTTTTCTGTTGTTTTGCTTGATTGTGATTGTGTTGGGTTCAATCTTGAATATTACTGCTGAGGCTAAAATCATCACGATTCTACAAACGAGTGATCTTCACGGCTATCTCATGCCTTGGGATTATTATACAAATAAACCGGCGGAGTTGGGATTAGCTAAAGTTGCCACTTTGATTGAACAGGAACGAGCCAAAAATCCCAATTTAGTTTTAATTGATGATGGGGATACGATTCAAGGATCACCCCTGGCTTATTATTATAATAAAATAGAGACTCAATCTCCTCATCCCATCGCAACAGCATTTAACACTCTCGGTTTTGATGCGGTTAGTCTAGGAAATCACGATTTTGATTTCGGAATGGAGACGTTATCCCGTTGGGTTGAGCAATTAGAAGCGCCAGTTGTCTGTGCGAATCTTCGTCGGATTGATGGGATTTCTGTTTTTAAACCTTATCTTATCAAAGAAGTTGGAGGGGTGAAAATCGGAATTTTGGGGTTGACAACTCCTTCGGTTAAAAACTGGCTCCCTCCCGAAAATTTTGGCGGATTTTCGTTTATTGATCCGATTAAAACGGCGCAGGAGTATGTCCCGCAAATGCGACAACAAGGCGCAGATATTCTGATTGTTGCTCAACATACAGGTTGGACGAAAACCCCTAAAGATTATCGTTCAAATCCTGCGTCTTGGTTAACTTCGGTTGACACTTGGAAAAATACAGGCGCAACGGTTAATGAAAATGTCACCATAGAATTAGCTCAAAAAGTAGAAGGAATTGATATTATTCTAGCAGGTCATTCTCATTTTAATGTGCCGAAAGCCGTTATCAATAATGTATTAATTGCTGAACCTTCTTATTGGGGAAAGGCTCTCAGTAAATATACGATTAAACTGTCGCGTCAGGGTAAAAAATGGCAGATCATTGATCACGATGCTACAAATTTATCCGTTCAAAAGATTCAGCCTTTACCTCGTTTTGTTCGGCTTTTACAGCCTGAACATCAGAAAGTTGTAAGTTATCTCAATCAACCCATTGGAAAATCAGAAGCTGAGTTTGTTGGGGGGATGGCTGCTCGTTTTAAGGGGAGTGCTTTAGCTCATCTTATTAATACGGTGCAGATGGAAGCGGCTCGTTCTATGGGGTATCCGGTTGATATGTCTTTGACTTCTATTTTTACCAATCAGGGTAAAATTCCATCTGGAGAAATCACCCGACGGGATGCTTACAGTATTTATGTTTATGATAATCGTTTATTTATTCTAGAAATTCATGGAAATATTTTACGTCGAGCCTTAGAAAAAAATGCCGCTTATTTTAAGCAGATTAACGGTAATTTACCCGATGCTCCTCAAGCCATTATTTCTGAAAATATGCAAGATTACCACTGGGATATTTATCAGGGAATAGACTATACTATTGATATTACTAAACCTGTCGGTCAACGAGTCACGAGACTTCTGCTTCAGGGAAAAGAGATTCAACCCGAAAAAGTTCTGCGTGTGGCTATTAATAGCTACCGGGCGCTAGGTGGTGGAGAATTTTCAATGTTTACAGAAGGGAAAGTTCTGGATAAATCTAAACAAGAGGTTCGAGAGTTGATTGCTGAATATTTGATCAATAAAGAGACGATTCACCCTCAAGACTATGAAGATGATAATCTTAAGATAGAGCCGGATATATACAATTACTACTTGAGATAGATGAATCAAGAAAGTCTAAACAACTATCTTGGTTTGTTAGTTTCCGAACTAAATCAATCAAGTTTTACAGAGGTTATACATCAGACGAATCCAGATTTAAGAGTTTACATATTGCCAAAATAATAAAATGTCTATACAATAGAAGTTAGGGGAAGAAGAGCCAGCTATTGGACTCTCGTCTCCCCCACTTTAAAAAGCTTAATCTTTAGGCTTTTTAAAAGTTTAGCTTGAATAGAAGATCAGCTTCAGGAGGAGTTTCGATGGAACTGAATGATTTTTTGTATCCGGGTTACAAATACAGAGGGAAAGCCACAATAGAAAATATCGCCTTTGATGCTAAACTGCAACAATTCGCTCAAAGGATTAATATTATTGCGGGCTTACATACAGGCGGTAAATTATCTTCTCAAGAATCTTACGATCGCATCAAATCTTCTTGGAAAGAGGTTGAAGTGGCTCGCCAAGAATTGGGAATTAATAAAAGTCGCTGAGATTTTCAACCCATCAAGCAGTCAGATTAAGCCACTCGAGAGCGGACAACCGCTCTTGTTGAGTGTTTAAGGGTGTTGTTGAGCGGAGCGTATCCTTGGCGTTGAGGGATGGCTTAGAGAAAGCCAAATTGACATACTCCCCATTTCTAAAGAAAGGGGATTCTCCAAGCCTCACGGCTTTGGATTACTGATTCATTGACAACCCTTACAGCAAGCTGGTTTCCTAACCTACTCCAGAGGGGTGAGTCTCCCCAGTCGTTCATCCCATTTCAGAGATAGTTTCGGTATGCCCTACCGTACTTGAGAAAAAATGCTTTATTCTCTGTACTTGGTGCTTTAAGGTTTTATCTTGCCAAAGCATTTCTTGCAAGAACCCCATACCTTAAGTTTTCAAGGTTCATTGCATCCATTAGATGCTGGGTTTTTAGACTGGTTGAATACCCTGCCAGTAGAGTTATTATAGCATTTTTCCTGGCCTTATATCCCCATACCTAAAAGGTAGGGGCGTGTGCGGCAATTTTTGGTAAAGAAACAGTTGACGGAGAACCCACTCACAGAGTAGGCTGATAGGTATTCCAGTTCAATCCGAAAACCGAACGCCAGGTTAAGTTTCAGGGTAGGCATTGTCACAGCTTAGGAAAAGATTCCACATTAACAATGATCACCGGATGCACCCAGAAAATGCGGTTGATTTTGTAAAGGGTGTTTATTTTAATGTAAAAATTTTGTAAAGATAGGCCATTACAGTAGTTTCCCGGAGAAAGGGTAGACTAGACTGGGGAAGGCAAACCTCAAAACCTCCGTGTTTTCAACGAGGATTGCGACACTGAGGAAGCGATCACTCGTCCCAAGTACACTAACTGGTTGAAGAAAGTAGACCCCATGCAAATCAAACCATCAACGCAATCTAGATGTCAATTTCAGTCATCGTTTTCAGGCTTTAGAGATGACAATTGTGTTTAACGTCGTGACAACAAGCAATATTGAGTTCAGAATTGATATAAGCTCTGTAGATTTGATGCCCTCTCTAACCAACTTGTTATGTCCTCAGTAAAAAAGCAGGCTGTTAAAGGCACAATCTGGACATTGGTGGGCTATGGTGGCGCTCAGGGACTCCGTTTAGTTAGTAACCTGATTCTCACTCGCATACTGGTTCCAGAATTGTTTGGTCTGATGGCACTGGTGCATACATTCATCATGGGTGTAGCCTTGTTTTCAGACATTGGGATTCGTCCTAGTATTATCCGCAGTCCTCGTTGGAACGATCCCGTTTTTCTCAACACCGCCTGGACACTACAAATCCTCAGATCCTGTTGGATTTGGATCGGATGTTTGATTCTTGCTTGGCCGGTATCTCAGTTCTACAACGATTCCCGGTTGCTTTGGTTGCTTCCTGTTGCCGCTTTAACCATCCTCATTAATGGATTTGCTTCGACCTCCTTAGCCACTCTCAGCCGCAAACTCGAGATTGGTAAAATCACAATCGTGGAGTTCGGAACTCAAATTATTTCCCTAGCGGTGACAATTATTTGGGCTTCTATAACCCCCACAGTTTGGGCTTTGGTCGGAGGAAATATTGTTTCTAGTATCATCAAAACAGTCTGGAGTCATCGTTTAGACCCAGAAAGTTCAAATTGGTTTGCTTGGGAGAAAGAGACACTCAAAGAAATTCTATCTTTCGGGAGATGGGTTTTTGTCTCAACGATGATGACCTTTTTAGCTTCCCAAGCTGACCGATTAATTTTAGGAAGGCTGTTTACGCTTCAGTTACTGGGGGTTTATACCGTTGCTTTTACCTTTGCCGATTTGCCTAGACAAATCGTTCACCGTATTAGCCAGCAGATCATGTTTCCGGTTATTTCCAAATATGCTGATTTAGATCGACCGAGTTTACGAGCTAAAATTTTACAAAAGCGTAAGCTTCTGTTAATGGGGTTAGCCGTTATGGTTACAGTTCTTGCAAGTTTCGGAGATATTATCATTGAAATTCTCTACGATGAACGATATCAAGAAGCCGGCTGGATGCTGCCGATTCTAGCCGTTGGACTGTGGCCTTTACTCTTGTCTGCAACCATCGATCGCGCACTCTATGCGATTGGAAATCCTAAATCTGTAGCCTTCGGTCATTCTCTCAAATTTTTGTACATGATCACAGTCCTTCCGGCTGGATATAAGCTATTTGGGATTGTCGGTGCAATCACAGTCATTGCCTTCAATGACTTACCCAGCTATTGTGCTGTGAATTATGGGTTATGGCAAGAGAAATTGAGTTGTTTTCGACAAGATATGCTAGCGACTCTACTGATGTTAGGGTTGCTGTTTGTCGTTTGTTTAGGTCGGTATTCTTTGGGTTTTGGGTTGCCTATTGATGGCGTGTTGTGACCCCCATGATCATTTTTGTTGGATCGATTTTATTGGAGTTGGATCGTTCTTGAAGCCAAAACTAAAATATAAGCCAAAACTAAAATAAAGTCATCTAAAGTCCAATTATATTCAGTAGCGAATGACTCCTCAAGCTCAACTTGCACTCCTGATCTGGTTGCCAATAGTCCTGGCTTTGTTTAAGTTTCTGCCAGCTCGCAAAGCCGTCGTCTTTAGCTTTATCATTTCCTGGTTATTTTTACCTCAAAGAGTTGCATTTATCTTCCCCGGTATTCCTGACTATAACAGGACATCTGCAACTTGCTACAGTATCTTACTTGCTACTTTTATTTTCGATTCAAAACGCTTGAATTCCTTCAAATTTGGCTGGCTCGATATCCCCATGTTGGTTTGGTGTATCTGTCCTTTAATTTCATCCATGACTAATAATTTAGGACTCTACGATGGGATATCCGCACTTTTGGATCGAGTCATGCAGTATGGAATTCCCTATTTTCTCGGTCGAATTTACCTCAATGACCTATTAGGTCTTCGCCAACTGGCGATGGGAATTTTTGTCAGTGGGTTGATTTATGCCCCTCTGTGTCTGATTGAGAGCGTGATCAGTCCTCAGTTGCACCGTTTGGTTTACGGTTATCATGGGATTCACGAATTTGGTCAATCCGTTCGTTTGGGAGGCTACCGACCCAATGTTTTCATGATACACGGTTTAAGTGTTGGGGTGTGGATGATGGCTGCTTTGCTCGTCGCGATTTGGCTGTGGCAATCAGGAATCATCAAAAGCTTTTGGAATGTTCCGATGAACTTGCTCGTCGCTGGACTGTTTGTGACTCATCTTTTGGTGCGCTCGACCGGAGCCTATCTCTATACCTTCTACGGCATTATTATTCTACTGACTGCGAAGTTTTTGAGAATTTCACTTCCTTTAATGATATTAATATCGGCTTTATCATTTTACCTTTATCTAGGATCAACAGGAAACTTTACTGGAGAGAAAGCGGATCAAATTATTTCTGTGGCTACAGATATTGCAGGTGAAGAACGCGCTCAGTCCCTAGCATTTAGATTTGACAATGAAGAATTACTGGTGGAAAAAGGTCTAGAACGAATAGTTTTTGGATGGGGTGGCTGGGGAAGAAATCGTGTATTTGAATATGGCCGACTCGGAGATCTAGAAGATATTTCAGTAACAGATAGTTTATGGATTATTGCCTATGGCGTTAATGGAGTCGTCGGTTTGAGTGCTGTTTTTGGCTCTATATTTCTACCCGCTTTGGCTTTTGCATTCCGTTACCCTGCTAGCACTTGGTTAACGCCGAAGGTGGGTCCTGCTGCTGTGATTGTCGTTATTACTGTTTTATATGCACTCGATTGCTGCTTAAATAATCAGTTTAATCCGGTTTTTACTTTAGCCAGTGGAGGTATAGCCGGGTTGTGTTTGAAAGAACCCGAACCAACCCGACCCTTAAAATCCGTGAAACGCACCCCAAAACTTCCTGCGGTTCGCTCTGGGAGTTTAAACTTAAGATAATGGTTCAAGTCATTGAGTCAAAAAGATATCAACATCAAAAAGCTTTCTTATTTTTAGTATGAAAACCTCACCGTTCAAACTCAAAAATTCTTTAATATTTTTTAGTGTTGGAATTGTTTTGTTTTCGACTTTACTGCCCAAACTTTATGCTCAGGCAAACGCCTGGTTATTTCCCCCTGTTCCTCAAATGACTTTGAGTCAAAACTCCAACTCAAATCCCTCAAATGATCGTTCTTCTCTCGGAATCAATTTAAGTGGAATTGCAGCATGGTCATCACAACTGCCGTTTTTAGATTACTTTAAATCTTCTCAAGCCTGGATTACTCAGTGTACTAAAACTGATCCCGGTTGTCAAGGAGAATGGGATACTAAAGAAGAAGATATTTTAGACTTGGATGAAAACGGCTGGGTCAAGTCCTTACCCGCTCCAGAAGACTCTCCTAAATATACTCGTGTCAGTTCATTATTATTGCGAGGAATACCCAAACATTTTGCTTCGGGTCAATATATTGTTTTCTATGAAGGAGAGGGAACAATAGAATATAGTTTGTCAGCGAAAAAAGATCAACAAGCGTCAGCACCCGGTCGAGATATCATCAATGTAGACTCCTCTCAATCGGGTGGAGTTTTAATCACAATTACCGCAACCGATCCCAACAAAACGGGGAAGTATATCCGAAATATTAGAGTGATTTATGCTGAAGATGAAAGTTTATATCGCAGTGGAGAACTTTTTAATTCAGCCTTTCTCGAAAAAATTAATAAATTTCGCTCCTTGCGTTTTATGGATTGGATGGGAACGAATCATTCCCAACAACAAGACTGGCAAGATCGACCCACACCTGAGATTGCTTCTTACAATATGAAAGGTGTTGCTCTGGAAACTATGGTCAGTTTATCGAATAAAATTAAAGCTGATCCTTGGTTTAATATGCCTCATCGGGCGACCGACGAATATATGAGGAACTTTGCTCAATCTGTTAAGCAGAGTCTCGACCCCAATCTCAATGTTTATGTCGAGTTTTCTAATGAGGTTTGGAACTGGCAATTTAAACAAACCCATTATGCTTTGGAAGAAGGTCAAAAGCGTTGGGGAAAAGACAAGAAAGATGCTTTTCGACAATGGTATGGAATGCGAACCGCTCAGATGTGTGATATTTGGAAAGATGTTTTTGCTGATCAAAAAGATCGGGTGACTTGTGTGATCGCGACTCAAGTCGGCTGGAAAGGATCAGAAAAGGGGATTTTAGAATGTCCTTATTGGGTTGCTGAAGGGAATAAAGCTTGTTATCAACATGGGATCGGAGCTTATGCGATCGCGGGATACTTTGGCGCTTCTTTGGGTCATCCTGATAATGTTAACAAAGTTGAGTCTTGGCTGAAAGATAATGACGGAGGCTTTCAAAAAGCAATTCAACAGTTGAAAACCGGAAATTTATTGGAGGCTGGAAGAGAGGATAGTTTACCTCAAGTCAAAGAACTGTTTTCCTATCATGCTCAGGTGGCTCAAGAAAAAGGGCTGAAGTTAATGGCTTATGAAGGTGGACAGCATATTGTTGGCCGCAAAGATGCAGTTAATAATGAACAGTTGACGAACTTTTTTATCGAACTCAATCGCCATCCCCAGATGTATGAACTCTACACCCAGTTGTTCAAAGACTGGAAAGAAGTCGGGGGAACAATGTTTATGCACTTTGTTGACGTGGCAAAACCTACGAAATGGGGAAGTTGGGGGGCATTAGAATATGTAGACCAATCCGAGTCCCCAAAATATAATGCTTTAATGGACTTTATGGCTCAAAACTCTTGTTGGTGGGAGGGATGCTAAGTTGGGGAAAATTTAATAAAATTAAAGAAACAATGATAAACTGAACAAAGGGTGTTTAGGATTGAATAAATCGTGTTTAATTACACTATTTTTTGAGTGGTTGGTCTCCTTAAAACTTCCCATTCCAGAGGCAATAGATTAATGCAGGACAATTCTCATTGGATTTCTGAACCGACCTTTCTTGTGGGCGCTGAACGCTCAGGTACAACTGTTTTGAGATTGATGTTAGGGCATCATCCCAAAATAGCTTGGTGTAATGAATTTGAATATGCTACAGATTTATTGTCTGATCAGGGGCAATTCCCAGATTTAAATCGGTATTATGACTGGCTAGAGACTCATCGAGTCTTTCGAGCCACAGGTTTTGAAATTGACCGTAGCCTGAGTTATCCTGAACTGATTAATAGTTTTCTCGTTCAGAAGCGGGATATAGAGGCTAAGAAAATAGTAGGTGCTACAGTTCACCGTCACTTTGATCGAGTGTTGAAGATGTGGCCTGATGCTCGTTTCATTCACATTATTCGAGATCCTAGAGATGTCGCTCGTTCCTGTCTGGGTATGGGTTGGGCTGGTAATGTGTGGTTTGGCGTAGAACGTTGGCGTGAAGCTGAACAGTTATGGAATCACATCAAACAAATGGTTCCTGAAAGTAGACGATGTGAACTTAGTTATGAAGAATTAATTGCCGAACCCGTTTTAACTTTGACAAGGGTTTGTGAATTTCTCGGGGTTCCTTATGATCAGGAAATGTTCGATTATACTAAGAATAGTAAATACGAGTTTCCCGACCCGAAATACATTGCCCAATGGAAACGTAAAATGTCTGAACGGGATGTGCAGTTAGTTGAGAAAAAAATCGGCAATTTATTAGTCGAACGGGGCTATGAACCGAGTGGATTTCCGACCATTGAAGTCACTCCAATCCTGGAGAAAAGACTGAAAATACAAAATTGGTGGGGAAGACTACAAGGCCGAGTGGAACGCTTGGGATGGCCTTTAGTTATCGAAGACTTCGTTGCCCGAAAGTTTGGCTCCAAGCAGTGGCAAAAGAAAGTTCAACTCCAAATCAATGGGGTTTATCAAAGCCGACTCAAGTAGGGAATACCATTCTCGAGAGCCCAACGGTTCTGTGATTTTCCTTCTACATTTGACTGAAATGGTGAGGAATGAGTCTAGAGAACCCTAGCCCGACCTAAAAGTTCAGACCCTTTTCTGAAACGCTGAAGCTTGTAAATGTTGTAATTCATAAAGCTAATGCACCTGGCAATTATTATTCTCAATTACCGTACACCGAAGCTGGTCATTGATTGTTTAGCTTCTCTAGAATCGGAAGTTCAAATTGATCGAGACACCGTAATTGTCGTTGATAATGCTTCTGGTGATCAGTCCGTAGAAATCATTGAAGCTGCGATCGCCGAAAACAATTGGAGTGACTGGGCGGCAGTGTTGCCCTCTCCGAACAATGGAGGTTTTTCAGCAGGAAACAACTGGGGAATGAAGTCCGTAAAAGCTGATGCTTATCTGCTTCTAAATAGTGATACAATTGTCAGGAAGGGTGCAATTGATTCACTGTTAAAGGCAATGCAAGCTGATCCAGAAGCAGGGTTAATTAGTCCTCGTCTGGAATGGCCTGATGCCAAACCTCAAATCAGTTGTTTTCGTTATCATTCTCCTTGGAGTGAACTCATTGCATCGGCTGGAACTGCACCCGTCACCAAATTTTTGCAAAAATATGATGTTCCGATTCCTGTCTCTAACGTTCCCTTTGAACCTCAGTGGACAAGTTTTGCTTGTGTATTAATTCGACAGGAAGTCATAGAGCAAGTGGGTTTAATGGATGAAGGATATTTCATGTATTACGATGACGTAGACTATTGTCGTCGAGCCAGAAATGCAGGCTGGAAAATTCTTCACTGGCCCGAAGCTAGAGTTGTTCATCTGCGAGGCGGAAGTGGTTCTGTCAAAACCGATCTAGCCGCTCGCAAACGACCGAGACCTTACTTGTATGCGTCACGATCGCGATATTTTGCTAAGTTCTACGGAGTTCTGGGTTTGGGTCTGGCTAACTTTTGCTGGTTAGTCGGTCGGAGTATTTCCCTGGTTCGCGAATTAGTGAAACAGAAACTCCCTCATACCTGCGAGTACCAAGCTCAAGATATTTGGATGAATTGGCAAAATCCAATGAAACCCCCTTTGCTACCAGAAAAACAACAATGAGTAAATATCCAGACTTGATCATCATTGGTGCGATGAAATGTGCGACTAGCACCTTGCATAAGCAACTGGCTTTGCAACCGGGTATCTTTATGAGTGAGCCAAAAGAACCCTATTTTTTCAGTAATGATGAAGTATATGCCAAGGGAATCGAATGGTATCTTTCTCTGTTTAAAAATGCCTCGGAAAATGACCTTTGCGGCGAGTCCAGTACCCACTATACCAAGTTACCGACCTATCCTCAAACCATTAAACGTCTATACCAGCATTGTCCGAATGCCAAGTTTATTTATGTGATGCGTCATCCGATTGATCGGTTGATTTCGCACTACATCCATGAATGGACAATGCGAGTGATTTCGGTGGATATTAACTCAGCCGTTGATCAACATCAAGAACTGATTGATTATAGCCGCTATACAATGCAACTAGAGCCATACTTTGACACCTTTGGCTCAGATCGCGTCCTTCCCATTTTCTTTGAAAGGATGTTGAAATATCCTCAAGAAGAACTCGTTCGAGTCTGTGAGTTTATCGGTTATTCAGGTCAACCACAATGGGATTTTGAACTCGATGCAAAGAATGTTTCGACGCAACGATTACGTGAAAGTGCTTTGCGTGACTTTTTAACAGAAACACCCGGCTTACGAGAAGCGCGACGGTGGTTTGTTCCTAAAGGCGTTCGGGATTGGGTGAAAGAGTTCTGGACGATGAAGCAAAAACCCAAGTTAGCACCCGAACAAATCGAGAAACTGGAGGCTATCTTTGATCAAGACTTAGCAATCCTCGGATCTTGGTTAGGATTAGAAGTGAATTGCAAAAACTTTAAAACAGTTGTCCGAGAAACCGAAATAAATTGGGAATCAGTCCCCAATAAATCCCTGTCAAAATCCGTTTAACTACCGAGATATTTTTCAGGTTTCAAACGGCTCCGTTATCATTCAAAAACGAGGAAAATAAAATGATTAAAGATTTGATCAAAAATGTAGCTTATCCAATGCTTAAATCTCGCCCAGATTTTTTGGTCATTGGAGCGCAAAAAGCCGGAACGACCTCACTGTATAACTATTTGATCCAGCATCCTAAAGTGGTTGGAAATGAATCTTGGAAAGAGATTCGCTATTTTGACTTACATGAAAATTACAATAAAGGGTTAGGTTGGTATCTGGGTAATTTTCCCTCGAAACGAGAAAAGGGAGACAGACTAACCTTTGATGCTTCACCAAGCTACCTCTATTTTGATTACATTCCCGGATTAATTAAGAAGGACTTAGGCAACATGAAAATGATTGCCATCCTCAGAAATCCTGTAGATCGAGCCTATTCTGCATGGCAAATGTATCATAGCTTTGCGGATAATCCTCACGATCATCTCCGCAACATTGCCGATGAAAGAACGTTTAAACAAGCAATAGACGACGAGCTAAATAGTCTCTCAGCGAAATATCCCTTCGATTATATTAATCGAGGAAAGTATGCTTACCAACTCAAGAACTACTACAAGCAGTTTGACAAAGAGAACTTGCTGGTCTTAAACTTCAATCAGTTTAAAGAAGACGTAGAAACTTTACTGAATAGTACCTGCGACTTTCTGAGTATAGAACGTTTCTCGCCTGAAAAACTGCAAGAATTCAAGCAGACAAAATACAACGCTGGCAAGTATAAAGTCGAGAAAAGTGAGTCTGATCTTCAGGTAATTCAGCAGTTGAAAGAGTATTTTGTTCCGTACAATGAGGAACTTTATACTTTGTTAGGACAGCGCTACACCTGGTCATAAAATCCAGTGGCATAAGGCTTAATTTCAAAGCTTGTTATACAGTTGAGAAGATATTATCATGGTCAAACAACTTGTTAAGGAGGTGATCTATTCTACTTACCCGATCTGGAAGTCAAAACCTGATTTTCTGATTATCGGGGCTCAAAGATCGGGAGTCACTTCACTGTATCGTTACCTGGCTCAACATCCTCAAGCTTTGATTACATGGACATGGAGAGAAACCTACTATTTCGATGTCCATGAAAACTATAACAAAGGTATTGGTTGGTATCTCAAACATTTTCCTTCTAAACTTCGCAAGGGAAATAAATTAACCTTTGAAGCCGCACCAAGCTATCTCTATCATCAATATATTCCTCAACGAATTCAACAGGATTTAGGAAATATTAAGATGATTGCCATCCTCAGAAATCCAGCAGATCGAGCTTATTCAGCATGGCAAATGTTTCAGAACTATTCTAACAATCCTGATCCGTATTTAAGAGGAATTGCTGATGATAGAACCTTTGCTGAGGCGATCGCACAGGAGTTAGAGCTGTTAAAATCAGATTCGACTCCGCCTAAATATCCTTATGACTATATTGATAAAGGGAAGTATGCAAATCATCTAAAAAACTATTATCAATATTGTGATCCCCAGAATATTTGGGTTGTCAACTTTGAACAATTTCGTGATCATTTGACTGTGGTTTTAGATAAAGTTTGTGATTTTTTAGAGATTGAACCCTTTTCTTCAGAGCAAATTAAACAGTTCCAAAATCAAAAATATGCAACGGCTAACTATGTTAAAAATATAGGTGATGAGGATGTACTAGAAAAACTAAAAACTTATTTTATTCCCGAAAACAAAAAACTGTATGAGCTTTTAAATGTTCGTTTTGATTGGTAATCATCACCAATCATTTGGTTGGTATATTGTTCAAGATCAAAGTTACTCAAATCTGAATTTTATCGGAGAGGAAATTTATGATGCGTCAAGTTAACATTGGTTACTATTCTGCGAAAAACTATTTAGATAAAAATACATTTTCGGGAACACTTTATCATATGCACAGAGCCTTGAGTCATCAGAATATCAATCTGATTAACTTAGGGAATCCCAGTCAACCTTCGATGTGGAAAAAGCCTTTAAAACTGGTTAAGAAAGCGAGTTCTTTGTTGAACAAAAAAGATCCCGATCCGAATTTACTCTATGAGCAATTTTATCAGTCTGTTCAAAAAACTCTCAGCAAAACGCCCTGTGATTTAATTTTTGCTCCAGTTTCTTCCAAAGAATTAGGCTTTTTAGAGACTGATTTACCGATCATCTATCTATCAGATGCTACCCCTAAACTGATTAAACAAACGTATAAAATCTACTCGAGTGAAGAAGAATTCTTACAAGCTTCTCAACAAGAAGTCGTCGCTTTTAAAAAAGCCACTAAAGTTATTTACTCTTCAGAATGGGCTGCTCATTCTGCGATCAATGATTATGAAGTCGATCCGAACAAAATTGAAATTGTACCTTTCGGAGCCAATGTAGACACAATTCCCGAGGCGAGTGAAATTCTGAAAAAATGTCAAGTCTCAAAATGTCATCTATTATTTATCGGTAAAGACTGGGAAAGAAAGGGAGGAAACATTGCTTATCAAACTCTCCTTTCTCTACTGGATCTGGGAGTAGATGCAGAACTTCTGATGATCGGCTGTGTTCCGCCCTCAGAATTTCAACATGAAAAACTTAAAGTCATTCCTTTTTTAAACAAAAATATTCCCGAAGAACAAGAACAGTTCAGTCAATTATTGCTCAATTCTCACTTTCTCGTTTTTCCAACTCGTGCAGATTGTTCACCGATTGTAATTTGTGAAGCCAATGCTTATGGTATTCCCGTAATAACAACAGATGCAGGTGGAATTCCAACAATTCTTAAAGAAGGTAAAAACGGTTATATGCTACCTTTATCAGCAGGGGGTGACGAATATGCTAAATTAATCGCTACTCACTTTTCAAATAAAGAGACATATGAACAGCTTGTGCGATCTTCTCGAGAAGAATATGATGATCGCCTAAACTGGAATAAATGGGCTGAATCTACATACAAAATTATGATTAATATGCTTCAGTAAACTCGGTTACAACCCCTCTGAAACCTCAAGAATTCAAGCGTTAAGTGTTTTGAAGCTCGAACAAAGATAGCACCTTCTTGACAACTTTATTAAAAATAACCATAGGGAGCAATTGCTCCCTATCTCATTTTCTGTTGTCAAAACCCGAATAAGTTGCGATCGCCTGCTTCTCTCTTTTTTAATGCTAATCAACTTAAACCCAAAGCTAGCAAAGTTTTCAACTGTCCAGTCACTTCGTAAGCTTTGGGATTAAGTGGCTTTAAACTCTACTTAAAAACTGGCAAAATCATCCACAGTAATTAAGCTAGTGTTGACATTTTCAAGCGTTGCTAACAGTTGATCTCCGAATTGAATGAGAGTTGAACCATTATCGTCGATCAGAGTAAGCTGCTCAAACGTTAAGCCTCCATCAAGGATAATAATATCTTGTTGATCGGTGAAGTCGGTGATGATATAAGAACTGTATTCAGCAGCGAGAACAAAGCGATCGTTTCCTTCTCCCCCTGTGAGAGTATCCTTACCCTCAGCGCCGATGAGTAAATCATCTCCTTCCCCTCCAATTAGGAGATCATCACCTTCACCCCCATCAAGGGTATCATCTCCCGAACCTCCAGATAAGAAGTCCGTACCTTCATTACCATCGAGCAAGTCATTCCCCAAGTCGCCGTAGAGGCTATCATTCCCAAGATTCCCGGAAATCGTATCGTTTTCTTGACCCCCATAAATCAGGTCGTCACTATCGTTTCCTTCGATCAGGTCATTGCCAATATTACCAAAAATAGTATCATTACCGTTTCCTCCTAAGAGGGTATCATTGCCTTGACCACCATAAACCTCATCGTTCCCTTCACCGCCATCAACGAAGTCATCACCTTGGTTTCCATTTAACCAGTCATCTCCGTTTCCACCCAAGAGAGTATCGTTATCTTGACCACCAAAAATGGTATTGTTACCATTACCGCCATCAATAAAGTCATTGCCGAGGTTGCCATTTAACCAGTCGTCGCCATCGGAAGCAAAAATAACATCGTTACCTTTTCCGGCGTAAACGGTATCGTTACCACTACCCCCATCAACGGTATCATTCCCTGCGTTGGAACTGATCCAGTCGTTACCATCACCACCGTTAACAATATCATCACCTGCGAAGGCATAAATTTGGTTATCAGTCTCATCCCCAATGAGAATATCTGCATTCGGTGTCCCTTCAGTATTGGAATTACTAGAAGTAGCATTAGCCGCAGTGTTAAGCGGTGTTATGGGGTGAGTTATGACCCGAATAAAGTTGCTTAAGTCATATAAACTCACTTCAGTAACTGGGGTGGGAGTTGTGGGAGTTTCAGTGGGTTTAGGAATGGGAACAGGTTCAGGTTCAGGAACAGGTTCAGGTTCAGGAACAGGTTCCGGTGTGGGTGAGGGAACAGGTTCCGGTGTTGGTTCCGGTGTCGGTTCAGGAACAGGTTCCGGTGTGGGTGAGGGAACAGGTTCCGGTGTTGGTTCCGGTGTGGGTGAGGGAACAGGTTCAGGTTCAGGAACAGGTTCCGGTGTGGGTGAGGGAACAGGTTCAGGTTCAGGAACAGGTTCCGGTGTGGGTGAGGGAACAGGTTCCGGTGTTGGTTCCGGTGTCGGTGAGGGAACAGGTTCGGGTGTGGGTGAGGGAACAGGTTCCGGTGTTGGTTCCGGTGTGGGTGAGGGAACAGGTTCGGGTGTGGGTGAGGGAACAGGTTCGGGTGTGGGTGAGGGAACAGGTTCCGGTGTCGGTTCTCCTACAGGAACAGGTTCGGGTTCCGGTTCGGGTTCCGGTTCGGGTTCAGGAACAGGTTCGGGTTCCGGTTCAGGAACAGGTTCGGGTTCGGGTTCAGGAACAGGTTCGGGTTCGGGTTCGGGTTCAGGAACAGGTTCGGGTTCCGGTTGCGGTTCAGGTTCAGGTTGCGGTTCAGGTTCAGGTTGCGGTTCAGGTTGCGGTTCAGGTTGCGGTGTGGGTGAGGGAACAGGAGGTGTTTCTACATTAATGGTAACGCTAGCAACATTAGAACTATCTTCCCCATCGTTGGCGCTATAACTGAAGCTGTCGTTTCCGCTAAATCCGGCATTGGGGCTGTAAGTGAATGAACCATCCTCATTCAATTCTACGGTGCCAT